>CAYNMW010000021.1:0-33338 GCA_964398295.1 uncultured Saprospiraceae bacterium
CAATTCTTCATTAAAATCATTCCTGTATAATCGATCAACTCTTTGAAAAACCTTTTTCCTTTTTTCTTTTCTTCTATATCTACTTGGAAATCTTGTCTCCTGCATTTCGTTAATGATGATGATTACATCCAGATCACCATCATTATCGTAATCAAAAAAAGCTGAGTTTATGGAATAGGAATCATCATCCAAGCCATAGGCTGATGCCATGTCCTTAAAACGAGGAATACCTTTTTTATCTGAGCCTTGATTGATGAATAAATTATTTTTCCTGCGCTCTGTTTTATTCCATGTACTGTTGCACACATAAATATCTAGTAGCCCATCGGCATTTATATCAACAACTGCGATACCAGAACTCCATTGATCTGTAGAAATAATGCCCGCTTCTTGACTAATATTCTTGAAAGAAAAATCACCTTGATTGAGGTACATAGCATTGTCAACCATATTTCCAGTAAAGTAAATATCTTCTAGTCCGTCATTATTAAAATCACCTATACCAACACCTCCACCATTATAGATGTATTCATAATCCAGAATATTCATAGAATCTGAAATCGTAATTTGATTATTGAATGTAATTCCAGATTCTGTTGATGGAACTCTCGTAAATAAGTGATTCGAATCTAAACAAGACGAAAGGCAAGACAGTAAGCAAGCCAAAAAGAACCAGCAGAATGAATATTTAGTAGCTATATGTTTCAATTGACTCATTGTTTCTCCCAATTAATACAACGCGTTTATTTGCTAATTGCACCGTCTTTATATCTCTGATTTCTCCTTTTGTAAATATCCCAGACTGTTTATGAGGTATAAAAGTAAATGTTCCATCACCTTTACCCTTTGCAAACACGCCCTGTGATGAATTCATTCTCCCAATTTCAGGCTTAAAGCCATATAAATTTCCACCCATTAGCAGATCTGGTATGTCATCACCAGTAAAATCCTGAGCAACAATTCCAAACATTGGAGCCAACTGAAATTCCTGAGGCAAAGCCATTTGCTCAAAATCAAATCCACCTTTATTCAAAAAAACGCTGCTCTCCAATTGCGTTACTGTTAGTTGCTGACTTTGTTTTAATTGTTCAGTACTTAAGATGTCCGAAATTGTTGCAGTTGCATAGTCTTCATTTTTTAGAATTGATTTTTTTAGCACAGGTATTTGTTCGGTGACATCTCTTTTACTTGCAAAAAGTCCAGCTTTGTCATCTTCATATGCATACCAGTTTATCAGGAATTCTGTTTTTTTATTGCCATCAAAGTCACCGACAATCATTGTTAAGGGCTTTTCTTCAGACGCTTGCAATTTAGAATTAAGCCCCCAATTGCCGGCAATAATGTCTTGTTTGCCATCTTGATCGAGATCAGCAACTTGTACAGATTGCCAAAAGCCACTTGAATTTCTAACTGCACCTTTTAGTTGCAATTCATTACCAGTATTCTCATAAATTAATACTGGCATCCATTCACCTACCACGATCAAATCCTCATCATCGTCACCATCTAAATCTACAGCTGCAGCATCAGTCACCATACCCGTTTGCCCTATTTCTTTAGTACTGACATCTCTCCAGCCATTTCCTTCTGGAACAAATAAATAATTTCTAGGAGCTAAAGCATAGTTACCAGGTACAATTCGACTTCCCATAAAAATTGCTTTAGTCCCATCAGTCATCTTTATCTCTTGTATGGAGGAAAGATTACCAATCGCTCTCATCCCTTCAAAAAGGACTTGTTCAAAATTACCATTTCCATCATTCCGATACATCTTTAGCACATAATGCTCTGGTCCTTTGCCAGGATTATTACCTCCACACCCAACCAACAAATCCAAATCCTGGTCACCATCAAGATCCGACAGTAGGCCACAAACACTTTCCGTTTGTGCATCTTTTTCAAATGCCTCTTGATGGCTTATTTTCCATTTTTGCTGTTGTTGAATGAATAATTGATCAGCCTGCCCTTCAGCTCCCAATAAGATAACATCCTGTTTGCCATCGCCATTAACATCTCCAGTTAATAGCTCAGGACCTTCTGTAGAGACCATATGAGGCAAAAGCCGTTCAAAATCAAAGTCGTTAAATACATTCTCTTTGTGGACGGGCAATGCAGTAAAAAGATTTGATTCTCTATTAAAGAGTTGCCCATTTTTTGAAGCAGCAGCCAACTTTACTTTGTCAGTAGCTGCATTTTCTCTTACAGTCAATGTTTGATTTACTTTGACATTATACAGTTCTTCCGATTTGCGCGAAGCCCATTGTATGGTAAGCGTATCAATTACATCATGGTCACCAAGACCAATAGTCAGTATAGGTTCTGTTGAACTTTGGAAACCACGTGATTGGTAATTTTGGTATGTCTGCTCTTGGTTATTCATATTGACAGTAACAATAGCACCAATGCCAAAAAGGTTGCTACCCTCACCGGAAAATTGAACACGCAAAAAATTATTATTGGTCTTTTCTGAGCTTGTATTCTCATAAACAGAAGCCTCTCGATTAACGTTATTGACAATCAAATCAAGATCGCCATCAAGGTCAAGATCAGCATATGCAGAACCATTACTGAAACCTGGCTTTCCCAAACCAATCTGATCAGCCATGTTTTTGAAGGTTCGGTTTTGTTGATTGACAAAGGCATAATTAGCTAATGGAGTGGATGGAAGATAGTCTAGAAAGTCTCTGAAATCAAATCTTCCTTTATCCTGCACAACATTCTTAATGGCTTTTTCATCTTCAAGAAAATCTGAAAAATCCATATCTGTAATGTCATGATATACGCCATTACTTACAAAAATATCCTTCCAGCCATCGTTGTCGAAATCAAAAATCAAGGATGCCCAACTCCAGTCTGTAGATGCAACTCCTGCCAGGAATGCTGCTTCTGTAAACTGTGCATCGCCATCATTAAACTGCAAACAATTTTGAGTGAATTGATAATGATAATCGTTTCTATATTTGAGGTCTTGCAGATTGTAGTCGTTAAATATGGTCGTTTTTTTCAGCCGTTCATTCGTAGCTGGCAACATATCGGTACTAAAGATATCATATGCACCATCATTGTCAAGATCCGCAATGTCTGCACCCATACTTGCAGTTGAAGTCATCGACATTCGCTCTGGCAATTGTTCTGTGTATTTACCATTGCCATCATTCAAATAGAGATAGTCCCTTTCCCAAAAATCATTACTGATATAGATATCAGGAAGTAAATCTCCGTTTAGATCACTAACTGATACACCTAAGCCAAAACCAATTTTACTTCCATAAATGCCTGCTTGTTCGCTGACATCTGTAAAACTGTTGCCATCATTGCGCATCAGTCTATCGCCGCCCTCTTTATCTCTAATGTTCCTGATGTTCTTAAAATCAATACGACTTGGGTCTTTAAAACTATTGTTCAAAATATAGGCATCCAAATCACCATCCTGATCGTAATCAAAAAAAGAAGCATGTGTCGAAAAACCTCCATCATCCATATTAAATGAAGATGCTTGCTCTACAAACTGACCGTTCTTTTGGTTGATGAAAAGCTCATTGGTTTTATTACCACCTTCAGCATCACCAGAATTGCACACATATATGTCTAGCCATCCATCTCCATTGACATCAGCCATACTGACTCCAGTACTCCATGATCCTTTTCCCGAAACCCCAGCACTTTGGGTAATGTCCTCAAACTTTAGATTTCCTTTATTGAGGAACAACTTATTTGGTGACATATTGGCTGTTAGGTAGACGTCTGGTAATGAATCATTGTTGATGTCACCGATTGCTACACCACCGCCATTGTAATAATTCCGATAAGTAAGGACGTTAAAGTTCTCCTGATCCTGAACAGCATTAATGAAATTCACACCAGTAATGGAACTACTTAAATCATTGAACAATTTTGGAAACTCACCAGAAGTATTGGAAGCGGAATTGGTTTCTTCCTGACAGGAAAAAAGACATAGCAAACTAAAAATAGCGAGGCAAAAGTGAAAAATCTTCATATAAAAAAAGAGACGGGTTAAAGATAACCCGCCTCTTCTATTCTTATCATTTAGACTTGATAATTAGAATCCTGCATTTTGTTGCAACATAGGAGTTCCATCAAGCTCACTTAAATCAACTTGTACACCAGGAAGTGGAAAAGCCATATGTCTAGCCTCTACAGTAAATGCTTCGGTTAGATAATCTCTTCTTGATAAATCATCAGCACTTCTTGCGGCATTTTTTGCAAAATACGAAGCCATTGTGCTTTCGAGAGTTCCATATCTTCTTAGATCATACATTCTGTGACCTTCCATCGCTAGTTCAATTCTTCTCTCTAATCTCACAGCTTCTCTTGCAGCATTGGTATCAGTCCATGCATCGTCATAAGTACCAACTACATAATTAGCCCAAGTGATACCAGGATCATCTGCAGTTGTTTCGATATCTGCACTTGTAGTTCCCACACCTTGTACACAATTACCAGCTCTCGCTCTAACCATATTAACAAGTTCTCGTGCTCTTTCCAAATTACCCGTTTCTACTTCAGTTTCGGCTAACATCAGAATTACATCTGCATATCTTATGATATTATAATTGATCGCAGATACTTGAGGGCCCCATGCGCCTGCCTGGTTTGGTGAACCAAATTCAGAAGTTTGGTCTGAGTGAAATTGACTTTTCTTTGGACTGTAAGGCCCACCGAAGTTTCTATCTCTAACCCAACCTGGAGCATGTAATCCATGATCATAATAAGGTACGTCATCTCTACCTACTGTCCAATCCAATCGAGGATCGACATTGATTGCTTGAGCGCCTGGGTTTTCAGGTAATATTCCTACATCATCCAATAATGGCAACCCACTGTCATTTGTTTTAAATGCATCAACCAAATCTTGAGATGGCTGATTAAATCCACAACAACCAAAAGGAGATCCTGAGTGAGGAAAACCCAAACGTGTACCATAGTTACCATTATTTGCTCCTGCATCTCCATCATTCACAGAGAATTGAACAGCAAATACGGACTCTATACTATTGTCAGTAGCCGCGTTGAAATTATCATGGAAACAATCTGCTAAAGCATATTGTCCACTATTCACAACGGGTTCAAGTGCAGCTTTCGCAGCAGCAAAGTTTCCTGCATGCAATTGGACTCTACCAAGATATGCTGAAGCAGCAAGACTATTCACTCTTCCTATTTCTGCTTGGGTAGTAGGTAAACCTGCTACTGCTCTTTCTAAGTCAGCAATTATATCAGGCAGGATATCAACTTGATTCGTCTTTCTAAACTCTGTATCCTCTTCTGTGAAATATGGGATATTTCTAAATACTCTCCATAAATCAAAGTGATAGTGAGCTCGTAAAAACGAACCTTCTGCTGTGATTTCTGACTGTCTTGAAGGATCAATAGACATAGAAGCATTGTTCAATGCTAAAGTTGCATTGACTCTGGCAACACCTTCAAATCTTGATTGAAAATAATCATCTAACAAACCATTAGATGGTAGCCATTGATACAATTCAATCTGTGTAATATCTGCTATATCAGAGGCATCAGATCCTTTATGCGCATCATCTGATGCAACATTTGACCAAATCCAGTGCCCTGCGTCACGGCCCCATGGACCAAAATTTCCCCATTGGCCATTCCAGCCATCAAGTAAAGAGTATGCTGAGATTAAAGATGCTTCGATACCAGCAGGAGATGCCAGAGCTGAACCATCGAGCGCACCCTGTGGGTTGAGCTCAAGGAAATCTTCGCCACAAGCGAAAACAATTCCAAAAACTGCAACAACTAAAAAGGTTTTAAGTGCTTTCATTTTTTATAATTATTAATTTGTATTTTTTAAAGGTCGAGGTTAATACCAAAAAGTAACGTACGGTTTCCAGGATAATTGCCAAAATCTAAACCAGCTTCTGTATCATTCCTTCCAAAATTTGAAAAAGCAGGGTCTAATCCAGTGTATCCAGTTATCGTGAATAAATTCTGAGCCTGTATATATAACCGAACAGAACCAGGAAGGTTCGCTAGATTATTAATTCTGTATCCTAATTGGAGACTTTCCATTCTAATGTATGAGCCATCTTCTACATAATAAGAACTTGGCCGGCTATTGAATCCTCTACCTGCATAATCAGGAGCAGGGAATTCATTACTCGTGTTTCCATTCTCCCATGCAGCAAATACTTCACTTCTTACATTTGCTTCAAACTGTGAAAAATCAGTAAATAATCTGTTGAAGTTGAAGAGTTCATTACCAAAATTTCCAAATATGAATGTATTAAAATCAAAATTACCATAATTGAGGCCTACTCTGAAACCAGCCGTCAGATCAGGATGAAAATCACCTAATACAACTCTATCATTATCATCAACTACTCCATCTTGATTAGTGTCTTCAAAACGCAATCTTCCAACTGCTGCACCTGGCTGTTGAGCATGTGCATCAACTTCAGCTTGAGATTGGAATACACCATCTTGAACCAAACCAAAGAATGAGCCTATCGGATCACCAACTCTATTGATTGTTGTCGTTCCGATTCTTGTACTTCCGTTAGAGAAGAAAGAAGTTTGACCATCAGAAATTTGAGTAATCTCATTTTGGTAATGACCAAGCGTTAAACTAAGATCAACACCGACACCATTACCAACTCTAGTTCTGTAGAACAATTGAGCATCGAATCCAGTGTTCTGCATTGAAGCAATGTTACGAGCAGCAGGTGCAGCTGATCCAGATGTACCTGGAAGCGCAGCTGTAAACAATAAATCAACTGTTTCCTTTCTATATACATCTAAAACGATACCCCATTTTCCTTGATCAAATGTTGCATCTATTCCAAAGTTATGCTGTTGTAACTCTTCCCATTTGCCATCAGGATTACCTCTTGCTTGAAGGGCAAAACCAGTAGCAATAGAATTGTTAGAACCAGTAATGTCATAGAATGAGTTACCTGTACTTCCACCAAATAAGGAGAACGCATTATCAGGTCTAATGGCATCATTACCATTGATACCGTAGCTATACCTCACTTTGATGTCATCTATGTAATCACTGTTTATAAATCTATTTAATCGAACACCTATAGAAGCAGCTGGGAATGTACCCCTTCTGTTGTTAGCACCAAAAACTGATGAACCATCATTTCTTACTGTAGCTGATAATATGATGAAGTCATCATAGACATAATCTATTTTACCAAAAACAGAGTTGAATGCTCTTTGGAATCCACCTGAGCCAACAGATCGAGTATTCGGATCAGCAAGACCAGTATTCAAGAATCGTGAATCAACCCCAAAGACAAAGAAATCAACTAGTCCACCGCCGATATTTCTACCAACAAGTCTATTCGCTTCATATCCAACAACAGCGTTGAAATCGTGTTTTCCATCGAAATTTGTTACATAATTCAATGTATTGGTCCAAGTCCATTCGAATGAATTGTTCCAGTTCTCAAAGAAATTAAATGTAAACTGATTTGGTTCACGAGCTTCAAAATTAGGGAATGTTGCATCTTGCGTAAACCCATTGCCATAGTCAAATCCATAACTGGTTTTAGCTGTCAAGCCTTCAATCAATTCTACACCTGCATAGAAATTACCGAATAAACGGTTGAAATTTCCAACATCATCTTTATCGTCATTAATTTCCTTGACAGGATTATTACCAAGACCCATACCTTGAGCACGAGGTCCTGCAAAGTTTCCACCTTCGTCAAAAACTGGTGTTAACGGTTGAGATCTGATGATATTCGTAATGACATTTTGTTCACTTTGGTTTCCACCAGATATTCCGATTTGATTGATTCTTGAGGCTGATATGTTTTCACCAAATGTGAATCTTCCAGCTTTAAATGAAGAATTCGCTCTAATCTGAAATCTTTCAAAAAATGTCGTGTTGACAGTTCCTTCCTGATCAAAATAGTTACCTGTGATACTATACGTAGCATTTTCATTTCCACCTGATATATTCAGGTTATGCTCGGTAATAGGTGCAGCGCTGATAGATTCATCCCACCAGTCAGTACCTACAGTATTCGGTCTCATCAATAAGTTGTCTGGGAAACTGTATGGAAGACTTGGGTCACCGTTATAAAATTCTGGGAATGAACTGCCAGCATAAATCGCAGGTACATCACCAGTACCAGTCGCAGCTACAACATAATCTCGGAATCTATCTGAATCCGTAATTAGATCAAGTCGATTAACAGGACTTTGTGTACCGTAATAACCATTATAGCTCACCTTCGTCTTACCAGGTGTACCTTTCTTTGTCGTAATGACAATGACACCATTACTAGAACGTGCACCATAAACAGAAGCAGACGCGGCATCCTTCAAGACTTGAATACTTTCTATATCATTTGGATTGATACTGTTTAGAAAGTTATCTCTTGTTGGAACACCATCAATAACAACCAAAGGGTCATTGTTCAATAAGGAGTTAAATCCTCTAATTCTAATCGCCGTACCATCACCAGGACTTCCTGAAGTTGATATCGTTACACCTGCTGCTTTACCAGCCAATTTTTGGCTCAAACTTGCCGCAGGGACTACATTGAGATCCTCATCACTAATGATTGAAATCGCACCGGTGATATCTCGTTTTCTTTGACTTTGATAGCCTGTGACAACTACTTCATCAACAAGTACGCCTTGAGCCATTGAAATATTGGCAACATTACTGGCTACTGTATGTGTCATGTCATCATAACCAACATAAGAGACAACAAGTACGTCTCCAAGATTGGCATCTAGACTGTAACTTCCATCAATATCAGTAATCGTACCATTGGTAGTACCCTGAACTATAACGGAAGCACCTATTAAAGGTTCTCCAGTATTAGTATCCATAATTTTACCCGTGATTTGGGCAAAAGAATTGGTACCAACAAAAATAAGAGTAGCCATCAGTAAATAAGTTCTGACAGCAGAAAGGAAAGTTTTCTCCATAATCGCAGATAGTTTTTTCATTAAAAATGCTGTTAAATATAACGACAGTAAATCAGTCTACCAAACAATAAATTTGATAAAACTGGCGGACAAAATTTAGCATCTATTGTTATATGTTAATAAATAAGTGATTGGTTTTCATGTGTTTACGTTAAAATACACTAATTTTTGTTTGGGTAGGTAACCGCTAATATACCAGAAAATGAAAAAGTTCATAGAAATAAAGGTTTTATTGTTGTCTTTTGGCGATCAATCGCATAAGATATTTACATTTGCATTGACCTGATTGTGCCTTTAATGCTAAATCTTTGTATATTTGCAGCCTTTTTAGAAATTAAAATTTATTTATGCTCATAATCAATGTAAAGGACGAAGAATCAATCGAACGTGCCTTAAAGCGTTACAAAAGAAAATTTCAAAGAACAGGACTTCTTAAAGAAATACGTAGAAGAAAAAATTTCACTAAACCGTCTGTCAGAAGACGCAATGAAATCCTCAATGCAGAGTACAGACAGAAAATGTATGGTGATCAGTAATTGAACAAAGCATAAATAAATAGAAAGGCTATCCTTACACAAAGGATAGCCTTTTTTTATTTAGAGTTAGATATTTCAGTTAATTCCCAGTGGGTCCACCTTGTTGGCCGCCGCCTCCGCCGCCTTCACCTTGTTTCAAATCAGAATTCCGAATCTTACTTTTCCTCTCCTTAAAGTCAACTTTACCAAATTTATACTTCACATTCAATCCGAAAGATCTAAATGGTAGAACGAACGAAGATGTTTGTGTAAACCCTAAACCATCTATATTAGAATCAAAAGACTTTGTTTCATTGAATGGCTCCACCATTCGAATACCAAGACTAAAGTCATTCGTGATGTCATACCTAACAGCAATAGCGTACATTGAAAAACTTGCATTTCTTCCCTGAAGGGTAAATCGGGGTGAATTGAAAAATGCAAAAAAGTCAGCTTTAACTTTACTTGAAATAGAATATTCACCACTCGTGAAAATCCGATAAGCAATTTGTTGATTCTCTAATTGTTCTCCATTGGCAATACCAGATACATTATATGTATAGACATCTCCACCACCTCTTAAGGTAAATTTCTTGATAGACTTATTTAAAAATAAATTGATACCTATTGAATTGTTGGTGCCTACATTTGAAAAGGTCGTTTCGGATGCTTGCTCCGCCAATCCGACCACTGATTCAATAATGTCATCAGTTTGTTTATAATACAGATTACTGAATATGGTTATTCCTTTGTAACTCGTGTTGTAACCAAGCTCTATTTGATGAGTCAATTCTGGATCAAGAAATGGATTTCCGAAAGATACATTCCCAATATCAGATGTATTGATGAATGGATTTATGAAAGACAAACTTGGTCGCTGAATTCGCTGCGAATAACTCAGTTTGATATTTCTGAAGTTCTTTAGTGATTTTGAAAAGGCAATATTTGGCAAAAAATTAGTGTAGCCATTTGTGAAATCTTGTTCAGCAGAACTACCATCTCCATCGATTTCTGTTCGCTCATATCGTAGACCTGTAACAACATTTATTTTGCCTAAGAAAAAATTATATGAAGCGTATCCAGCTATAACATCCTGATCATACAGGAAAATATTTGATCTGGTCTGATCAATAAGATCAAACTCATTTGTTTGCTCATTAAAGCCAATAAATCTAGAATCACTATCTATATCTCTCAATACCATTTTAGACCCAACTTCCAGTTTGCCAGCTTTGCCTATTGGGTGTGTATAATCAATCTGACCTGTGATTTCTAAGTTGTCAGGATCATTGACAATATTTTCATTTCTTGTTATGGCTCCAAAGTCGGTAAGGATGTTATTTTGATTTTGTGTGTTTGTAGATATCTGTACAGCAAAAACCAATTCCTGCTTTTCATTGCCTTCAAATTTTCGTGTATAATCTGTGTTCCAGTCTAAGCCACTGTATAAATTGTCCCCAATGCTGGTACGAGTAAACATTCCTGGTCCTAATGTACCAGTGGAGCTTCCATCTGTATCGAAGCCAAACCCTCTATAAGAAATTGAGGTATTCAGTGCATTAAACGCATTGAAATCATAGAAAGCAGATGCAGAACCATTGAATCCCAATCGAGATGTATTTGTGACACCATTTAGTGAATACAAGACATCTCCAGAATCAGCTAAACGACTAAAGTTGGATGTACCATCAATTGGATTGGAATACCATAATCCTGCATTCGTGGTAAATCCAAATCGACCTTTGCCTATGTTTAAATTTAAATTGCCGTTGTTTTGGCGATTGCCGACTGATCCATTAATAGTGCCTGCGACTCCTTCTACATTTTCTTTTTTGGTCACGATATTGATAATGCCACCACTTCCCTCTCCATCATACTTTGCTCCAGGAGATGTGATTACTTCCACTTTTTTGATTTGGTCAGCTGGGAACATTTTAAGTGCATCAGCTGTGTTCGAAGAAAACATGCCTGATGGTTTACCATTGATCAGAATTCTAACCTGTTGAGATCCTCTAATCGATACATTACCGTCAAGATCGACACTTAACATTGGCACCTTTCTGAGGACGTCTACTGCATCACCTCCTGCAATAGATGAATCATCTTCTGCATTGAATACTATCTTGTCTACTTTGTTTTCAAAGAGTGCTCTCTTTTCTGTGATCTGGACTTCGTCAAGAATAACATTATCCTGTGCAAGTGAAATGTTATGCAAAGAGACATCTGGATCTTTTAAGGTCAATTCAACATTTGGAATTAGCTTAGATTCGTAGCCCAAAAATGAAACTTCAATATCGTACTTCCCATCTTTTATATCAGCTAATTTGAATTCGCCGTTTTCATCAGACAAGGTACCATTGATGATTTTTTCGCTACCTGCTTTTCTCAAGGAAATAGTAGCAAAGCCTACTGGTACATTAGCCGTAGCATCTGTAACAGTACCTGTTATCTTACCTTTAATTGTTGGTCCTTTCTTACCTCCAAATCCACCCCATTGTGCAGAAAGAGTAAAACTGATCAACAGTAAACAAAATGTAAGTAGTTTGAGCTTCATAGTTTTTTCAATATTGATCAAAATTACACTATTTTAACTTCCATTGCGCCTTATTCGACAAGATGTCGTGTTTATTCTACTAATGTGTTAACGGATCTCTATCCAAAAAGATCCGCCATGTTGTTCTTTATGTTTATCTGGCATAGCTGCAAAAAGTAACCCAATATCCTTTTGAAAATCTTTGTTTTGACTGACATAATAGCCAGGAAATAAAATCGTGTATCGTTCAGGATTTGATAATAAAAATGCTGCTAGTGTGTATTGTTCATTGTAGTATCTATCACACATCACTTGAGGGTAATCGTATGGGAGGTAGATATCATGCAAATGAACAATGACACCTGAAGGTAATGACGGCAAAATCTCCATAAAAAAGACCATACTATCTGAGTTGGGCAATACGCGATGTGAGTTGTCAATGAATAGCATGTCACCTTTTTTTAATTGGAGACTTTCCTGGTCCAACTCTTCAAAAGCAGTTTCAAAGTGAGTTTCAACGATATGACGAATACTTTGCCGTGGTTGTGGGTCAATGCTTATAATTTTAAGATCAAGATCAAACTCCATACGTGCCTTATTTACGACAAGCGTAGACGTCCCACTTCCAACTTCTACAAATCTATTTGGCTTGATCGCTTCGACCATTGCGTACAAGATCATAATGTCAAACATTGGAAAATATTGATTATCCCAATGAAGTTCGGTTGTAAGCTTGCTCGATTTGGGAATGGAGGCAAGTGCTTTTTTGTGCTTGGCTATGCTGTGCAACACCATGGCATAATCTTCATGACGTTTAACCAATAATTCATTGAGTAGAGGATGCGGCTTTAGACCATACCTTGGTTTAGGGTCGACCTTATAATCAAGAAAGACTGTTTGCCATCGTGGATGTAGAAATCGATAAAGACTCTTCAGCATATGGTGAAGATAGGGTTAACTATATATTCAACCAGTAGGTAAATTTGGCAACTATTGCTCTATTTCTAATATTCAGGTTGAAACGGTCTGATACAGGGTCATTACCAGTAAAGTAATTATCTGTATACACTAAGAAAAAGTCCGATACTGGTGCAAAACGCCATTGGAGTCGAGCATTGATGTTTGTGTTTTCAGATTGTGTATTATACTGAATGAAAGTGGTGAAAAACAATTGTTTAGAAAACGTATAATCTATACGAGGGCCTAACAGAAATGTTTGTGGGTTATTTTCTAAATGCGGTAAAGAGAACCAATTGTAATTGAAGTCAACAGATACAGATCCTTTTGGTTTTGATATAAATGTAAGATTGTTGCGGAATCCTACTCGATAGCCATTAAAATATTGGCCGATGTATGGGCTTACAGAAAAGGATACTGGTTTTCGTCTATCACTGGAATAGGATCCTTCAAAAAACACATAATTGTATTCAGTGTCAGCAAGTAATGGGCTCGCGTCTGTGCCTGTAGGATCAAAGTCATCAAATAAATAAACGTATTGGTGAGCGAATCTAAAACCCAATCTTGTATTTTGTCTTCCCTGTCCTCTTATACCAATTGAAATTTCATGATCAGTTCGTCCAAATTGTGGTCTGAACTGGACTTCGGCATTAACTCCAAAGGAGAAATTATTCAAGGGGCCGGTTTCTGGATAAAAATTATGACTTAATCCTGGATTTATTTTTATGAAATTCGTTCTTGGCACGAAACCCACCTGCGCGTCATAATTTTCATTTACATATTCGTGAGACCAGCCAGCTTCCCATGTTAGCGTATTATAATTCAATTCTGCTCCATGCGAAATTGGTAATCCTGATACTCCGGGACTCAAGGAGCCATGAGCAAAGGTCTTTCCTGTCCAGACATTTGAATTGTCAGCAAAATTAAAATCAACACCAAATACTCGATTATAATTATCAATAAAATCAGTACCCTCTAACTGCTCTACATTCAGCACCTGTTTATTGACCGCTAAAAAACTAATGTTAGATCTCTTCCAAATTTTTTGCTGTAATGCTACAACTGAAAAATTAGCAGCATCAATCCCAGCTTCTTCATCAGAAGCAGTTTGCATATTCAATAATCCAACTCTGAGGTTATCATTTACTTTACCACTTAATCTTGCACCTGCAAAAATTCTATTTTGCACTGTACTTCCATCTTTGTCTTCAGCAACTCCGATCCGTCTGGAGAAAAAAGGATTTATCCTATTGAAACCAAAATCTCCAAAAAGGTCTGCATTTTCTAAAAAGAATTGGCGCCGTTCAGGAAAGAAAATTTCAAATCTTGACAAGTCGGTTATCTGTCTATCCACTTCTACTTGGGAGAAATCTGGATTTACTGTTAAGTCTAAATTCAAACCTGGAGTTACAGCAATTTTTGCATCGCCTCCAACTTCGTAATTAAAATCAGGATCTTCATTATTTTCGAAATCTCTAGACCAACCTGAAGATACAAACGGAATCAACGAAACTTTACTCGTTGATGCTTTGAGTGGTTCTTCCCAATGAATTTCACCTGAAAACCCAAGATTGGTCATGGGGAAATTTCGGGGTACTCCGGTCCAAGTACTCCATTCATTATATTGAGCATCAAATCTGTATGCCCCAAAATTCCAAATCTGACTACCTGCATTGAAGCGAAGACTCGAAAAAGGAATCTTTAACTCAGCTGTATAATAATTGCCATGCTTTTTTGCCTGCCCATACCATTTGTTGTCCCATGACTCATCAAAATCCCTAAAGCTGGCACCTCCATTCGAAATGACACCTTCGCGCAACACACCTTCTGCATTGATACCAAAAAAATAAGCATTTGTCTTATCTCTGAATGCATCAAAGGTAAGTGTCATATTATCTATCCCTCCGCCGCGATAATCTCGCTTTAAAGAATTGACTACCCAGTCTGGACCAGCAGAATAACATTTGATAGATACATAAAGAAAGTCGTCATCATAAACCAATTGCAATTCTGATTGTCCCAGTGCGTCTACCGTATCAGTCGGGAAATATTGTTTGAAATCATCAGCTTTAGGAGCATTCTGCCAAACAGTTTCATTCAACTCACCATCGATAATCAACTCCTCACTAATTTTTTTAATATTCAGTGAATACTGCCCATATACCAACATGGAAATCGAAGAAAAAAGGATAGAGAGTACAAGCTTTAGCATAAGACCGCAAAATTACGGTTTAACAAGGGTATTTCAATGTCTTACAGGTGTCAATGAGTTGTTAACAATTCTAAATTTAGAAAGCATTCAGAGTCAAATTTTCTCTAAATACCGTGCAAAAAGGACTAAACAACCATTTTACTCAATCTAGTTATTAAAATCACTTCATATCTTCCAGCTGCTCACTTTCCTGATGCTCACTTAGTTCGATGGGTATCTTATGTCCGATGCGGGATCATCGCTTCGCTACAATATATCTCAACCAATAACATTCTACCATATTTATGCAATTCGTACAAAACAATTACATTTAATCAAAGACTTACTATGAATCAATTTAGTAACTGCAGCTTAATGATGTGTTTAAGTTTGATTGTATTGTGGTCAGCATGCACATCCACCAAACAAGATGTGGCATTTCCAATTACAAGCTCAAAATCGTTAAGTATTGATTACCCTTCTTCCTTTTATAATGAAAATTTAGACGGCAGATTAATTTTGCTTTTATCAAAAGAGGAATCAAAAGACCTTCGTTTTTCACTTAGTGACGGCACAAACTCTTGTCAGGGTTTTGGTATGGATGTGGAGAATTGGAAACATGGTAATGCTATTTCTTTCGATCAAGCAGCTTTTGGATATCCAATACAAAACTTGAGTGAGTTGGCGAATGGGAAGTACTATGCTCAGGTATTATTTCATAAATATGAAACGTTTAACCGGTCTGATGGCCACACCGTAAAGTTACCAATGGATAGAGGGGAAGGTCAACAATGGAATAGAGCGCCGGGTAATGTTTATTCTGCTGTTGAGCAAATTGAGGTAGTAGATGGGATGTTTTCAGGCAAGCTTGATTTTTCAATCATCATTCCGAAAATCGAAGTTCCAGAGGACAGCAAGTACGTCAAACACATTACAATCAAATCTGAATTACTCAGTAAATTTTGGGGAAGGGATATGACCTTAGGTGCACATGTTTTATTACCCGAGGGGTTTGATGAAAATCCGGATGTCAAATATCCACTAGCTATCATGCACGGTCACTTTCCAAGAGATTTTGGTGGTTGGAGAACTGAGCCACCAGATCCTAATTTAGAAGCAACTTATTCTGCACGATTTGGTGTAGACGGGTACAACAAAATTGTACAACAAGAAGCCTATGATTTCTACAAATTGTGGACTGGACCAGATTTTCCTCGAGTTATCGCCATTCTGATCCAACATCCGACACCGTACTATGATGATTCTTATGCTGTCAATTCGGAAAATAATGGCCCGTATGGAGATGCCATTACTTATGAATTAATTCCTCACATAGAGGAAAAATTCAGAGGAATAGGTGAAGGGTGGTCAAGGTTTGTTTATGGTGGAAGTACAGGAGGCTGGGAGGCACTCGCAGTCCAAGTTAATTATCCTACAGAATACGGCACCTGCTATGCAGCTTGTCCTGACCCAATAGATTTCAGAGCTTATTGTCTGGTTAATATTTATGAAGACGAAAATGCATATTATAAAGAAGGTCCATTTCGAAAAACGCTGGTTGCTGGTCATCGCGATTATTTAGGCAATGTCAATTCAAGTTTGAAGGATATGAACTATCGAGAACTTGTTCTTGGATCCAAAGGTCGATCTGGTCAGCAATGGGATATATGGGAAGCTGTTTACTCACCAGTTGGTGCAGACGGATATCCACTTCGCATTTGGGATCGAGTAACTGGTAAGATTAATAAGGAGGTTGCTTCTCACTGGAAAGAAAATTATGATCTGGCTCATATTATAAAACGAGATTGGTCGAAAAATGGGGAAGATTGGCGAGGTAAAATTCATCTGTACTGTGGTGACATGGACAATTATTATCTAAACAATGCTGTTTATCTCGCAGAAGAAATTTTAGAATCTACTTCTGAGCCTTATTACAATGGAGAGGTTGACTATGGCGACAAAGCAGAGCACTGTTGGAATGGTGATCATAGTCAGCCAAATCATATTTCAAGATTGAGGTATCATAGAATGTTCATTCAAAAATGGACTGCAAACGTTCAAAATATTGCACCCGTAGGCGCTGATTTAGAATCCTGGCGATATTAAATATTATGATTCAAAGTGTTCTTGCAAATTCAAATCCACTAGAGCAGACAGAGTTTTTTGTCACTAAAGTCGCTACCGAAGAATTTTCAAACAAACTGGTCTATCATGATATCGAGTACGTGCACCGAATCATTACAGCGGCAAAAGAAATCTCCGTAGCAGAAGGGATACCTGCAGAAGAGAAAGAAGTTGTGCTTCTTTCTGTTTGGTTGTCAGTTGTTGGTTTTAAGAATTTGGAATTTTTCAAAGACATCAATGGTCCTGGCGACCTAGCACGAAATTCAAGTATCTTCTCCCATCCGATAGCAGAAGAATTTTTGAGTAGTTTTGATTACGCAGACCCCAATAAATCAAGGGTATTAAATTTAATTTTACGTACGCCTGAGGAGTTAAAACTCAACAACGATCCCGACGCTCATCTTGCAGAAATTATCTCAGATGCCTTAACTTCTGATTGGGCAAGTGACAAAGCCGAATTGCACTACAAGCATTTATATCAGGAATTATTGCTGATGGAAGCTATCGTCATCAGTAAATCCGGTTGGCGCGAAAAGGGAGCTGAATATTTAAAAAACCACGAATATTTAACTGAATATACTAGAACAAATTGGGCGCCAAAAAAGGAAAAGACTATTGAGTGGTTGAAGGAACAAAACAAACAATATTCAAATGACCAAAAGGCTATAATAAAACAAGAATTGGATATTTCTGATTTTGAATTAAAGAAGCTAAAGAAATCATTATTGGGTATAAAAAGCAGAGATGATAAAGGTATCCAAACGATGTTTCGCACAACCTCGAGAAATCATTACACTTTGAATCAAATGGTGGATAGTAAAGCAAACATTATGATCTCAGTCAATGCGATCATATTATCGCTTATAATCAGTAGGATTATGGGGCAGGTCCAGACTTGGTGCTTGCATAATTCACCTATTTTAATCATGTTGGTTACTTGTTCCATTTCGATAGTCTTTGCAGTCCTTGCAATCAGACCAGCCAAATCACATGGTGAATTTACAGAAGAGGAGATCCGAAATCGACAAGGTAATTTGCTATACTTTGGCAATTACCACAACATGAGCTTTCGAGATTATCAATGGGGAATGTTGCAATTGATCAAAGATGGCGACAACCTATATACAACCATGATTCGCGATCTGTATTTCCTTGGACAGATGTTGGAGAGAAAATATAGACATATACGCTTTTCTCTAAATATTTTTATGATAGGGTTTACGATTGCCGTTGTCTTGTTTGTGATCGCTTCCTCAATGCCTGACTTCCACATTTCTGGTACGCATTAACATTAATTAATAATCCTCTTATGAAATAATGCTCCTTTTTAAGAGTTTCATTTAGTGTCGAACAATTGAACTCATTTTGTACTAAATTTAATTCCCGTATGATCAGGTACATTTCTATACTGCTTTTGTTTGTTATCGGAACTATCTCTCTGATGGCACAGGAAGTTAGTAATGAAGGTATTTATACTAAAAACTGGTATGAAGTTCCTGTAATGCGACTCAATTTTTACATGATGGGGATGGACTCTATAGACGAATCAATCACCTTAAAAATTGGTGAGAATGTAGCATACCTCAATCAAGAATTTGAAGGCAAAGTGAAGTTTGTTATTGACGCACTGGTGATGGATTCCAACCATGCATATTTACCAGATCTACATGTTGATTATTTCAGGAGAAGAGGTCAGCGAATTCACGCTTTGATAAAGCCTGTTGAGAGAGAAGGCTCCATAAATGTATTTATATTCAACACCTATACAAAGGATGATCAAGACTCTGCCCTATTGGGATTCACACCTATACTACGTATGCGCCAAAAATCATACTATGCCAATAGTCCCAGGTTTGATCGCATCTTTATAGCTTATCCTGGATTGGAAGACATGAGCACCTTGGTACATGAAATGGGACATTTTCTTGGGCTACGACATCCTTGGGAGATGAATACTATTGACAAGGAATTAATGGGATTAACAACTGATTCCGTAGTTGCTAAGAATCATATGACGTATGAATATGAAGTAAGTCAATTCACTTCAGAACAATTGGAACGGATGAGAGATTTTGCTCTTCGGTTTAGAGGATATTTGGTAGAAAATATACAGACCGAGTACAATTGACAAAGCAACTAGTGTCCAAGTAAATCAAAAAATTCTATTATCTTCGAAGTGTAGAAAGCTATTTTGGAAGGGATAGCAATCACCAATGATATAGTATATATATCCAAACAAAAACCAAACTTCAATCTTATCCCTGCTTAATAGATTTTGTTTTGAATAGTATTGCCTCTGCATAACTATCCTATCCTTACTATTAATTATACCTAATGAAAAAAATCTCTTCTTCAAAAAGAGAAGTCATGTTGCATATTGAATCAGAATATGTAGATAAAATTTCTGACGAAAATTTAATGCCAATCGAAAAATGTTGGCAACCAACTGATTTTCTTCCAAATTCAAATGATTTTTTGACTTTTTGTAATGAAGTGAAAGAGCTTCAACAAAGTACCGAAGCATTATCCTATGACTTCTGGGCAGTTTTAATCGGCGATACGATTACTGAAGAAGCTTTACCAACATATGAATCGTGGTTGTCTGGTCTTCACGATATTGATTTTGCATCAGAAACCGGTTGGGGCAGATGGACCAGAGCATGGACAGGAGAAGAAAATCGACATGGAGATGTACTGAACAAATTCTTATATCTATCAGGTCATATTGATATGCGAGCGATGGAAACATCAGTCCAATATTTACTTGCAGATGGCATGGATATTCAGACAGACGACGATCCATATAAAGTTTTTATTTACACCAGTTTTCAAGAGCTAGCCACCAATATTTCTCATGCCAGAGTAGCTAAACTTGCTAAAGATGCTGATTGTCAAAGCCTGGCACAAATGTGCGCATTTATTGCTGCAGATGAAGCGAGACATGCAAATGCATATATGACCTTTGTTACAAAAATTTTAGAAATTGATCCAAATGGGATGATGCTAGCATTAGCAGACATGATGAAAAAGAAGATTGTCATGCCTGCCCATAACTTAAGAGAATTGGGCGTTAATATTGGTGAAAGTTATGTTCATTTTTCCAATGCTGCTCAACGTATAGGTGTATATACTTCTGAGGACTATATTAAAATTTTAGAAAGACTTCTTGAATTTTGGAGTATAGGTGATATAGTAGAATTGCAAGATGAGGCTGAAAGGGCAAGAGATTATTTGATGGCCCTTCCTGGACGTATGTCAAGAATTATTTCCAGACTTAAAGTCCCTCAACACGATTATAAATTCTCCTGGATTAGTTGATCTCTCTTCGAAGAAATTTGTTGCTATCCGATTGAAAAGAGTATAAAAGAAGAACCAAATATGTCGCTACATATTTGGTTCTGTAAAATCTCATTAGTATTTATTCTAGACTAAAATTGGAAGAATTAATTTTTATTAATTCGAACAACCTAGTATATAAGCATGTAACACAGCATCTTCTTCTACTTCAAAGCCAGGTTTTAATAACACTTCCTGTCCCGCAGAAAAATCAACTTGAGATGGTGGATTTAAAGTAGCATCAGACTCTACTCTGATAATTGCTTCATACAATTGAGTCCCTGAAATTGTACCACTGTTTTGTAAAACAAGTAGACAATCATCTATGTCATCACAAACTCCATCATTATCATTATCATTTTCAACTACCCCACATCCACATGCACCGGGTACTATTTTCAAAGGATCAGAAGGACATAAATCTTGTCCATCGCAAGTGCCGTCATTATCAGCATCTACTAATGTCCCTATACAAGCACAATTAATGGTATATACGTCATTAATAGTACAAGGGTCATTGTCATCACACAACATACCGACCAATGAATTATCATAATTTGGACAGAAGTCAAAAAAGTCGCAAACTGTGTCATTGTCAGAATCAGTAAAAGTACCTTCACACAAACAATTCGTTGTATACATGTCGTTTAATGTGCAAGGATCATTGTCATCACATGACAAACCAATTAATGCATCATTAAAATTAGGACAGACATCATCGTTATCACATACCCCATCATTATCAGCATCAGCAACCGTACCTTGACATAAACAATTAGTTGTATAGATGTCATTTACAGTACATGGGTTATTGTCATCACAAGCTGTATTGAGTAAAGCATTATCCAATACAGGGCATTGATCATTGCCATCACAAAGACCATCTCCATCCGTATCAGTATAAGTACCAACGCAGTCACAATTCGTTGTGAACGTGTCATTAAGTGTACAAACGTCACCATCACTACAAGCCTGGCCTATTAAATTATTTGCCAAGTTTGGACAAGAATCATTAGGATCACAAATTCCATCAAAATCGGAATCTAGAATTGTTCCTGTACAATTGCAGTTCGTATCAATCATATCGTTAATGGAACAAGAATTGAAATCGTTACACGGTGCACCAACTCTTTTCATATGGACAAACTCGTTGGGTTCTCCTACAATTATAAATTCATCCTGATTCAAAACGGTGATACCTTCCGGTTGTGTCATCCCCAAATTCGAAATATCAATGCTGCTAATTATTTGACCTGAGTAAGCGTTTACTTCAACAATAAGGTGACCTTGCTCAGTGAGCATCAAGAGAGAATTGTTGGGAGTGAATGCCAAGCCCGCTAGGTCTGTAAATCCATTTGGAAATGAATTGTCTACAGTAGTCAGGTTGAAAAATTTATCAGGAGTAAAACTTGTCCCAAGCTTGCTCAATGGCTGGTGTATTATAAATACATCCTGTGAGTTTAACTCTCTCCCTACATGAAGAATATCATTTGCAAGATCATAGGCTAATCCCTCTAATCCATCATTTCCATCTCCTAAGTTGTCCAACTCAATCCTTGATGATGAAGATGGATAGTTGATCGTACTATTCGAATTACTAAATGGTATATTGACGAATACAATATTTCTCTTTCTCTCTTCGGTTATGGCATACAGGTTACCTGATATATATGCAATTCCTTCAGTATCATCAAATCCATTAAGCGTAATAGTACGTATTAATGCACCGCTCGCAGAAAATTCGTATGCTCTTGGATTGCCGTTGGCTACAGCCATAAACCTATCTCTTCCAGGATTATATGTGATTCCTGATAAATCAGCAGGGATTGAAGAAAAGGTTAATAAAGAACAACCAACAAACGGATTAAGATCGTAACCAGCACAGCTTGCCTCTACTCCAACACAAACATCAAACTGGTCACATATATTATCATTGTCAACATCTATAAAAGTCCCAGAGCAATCGCAATTTGTTGTCCATACATCATTGACAGTACAAATGTCATTATCATCACAAGCTGTACCAATCAACAGATCATTGAACCCACTACATAGATCATTGAAATCACAAACTGAATCATTATCAGCATCCGCAAAAACACCTTCACAATTACAATTCGATTTCCATTCATCATTGACCGTACATGGGTCTCCATCATTACACGAAGTGCCTATTAACAAGTCATCAAAGTTTGGACAGATATCATCAAAATCACAAACAGTATCATTATCAGCATCATCAAATGTACTTTCACATAAACAAGTCACTGCGGAATATACTCCATTAGATGTGCAAGGATCTCCATCGCTACAAGCTAAGCCAAAAAGAGAGTTATCTAAATTTGGACAAGTATCCATTGCATTGCATATACCGTCATTGTCCGTATCTTCAAATGTACCCACACAAGCACAATTGCTGGTGTAAACATCATTGATCGTACATGGATCATTATCGTCGCATGCCAACCCAATCAAGGTATCATCAAAGTTTGGACAGATATCATCATTGTCACATACAGTATCACTATCTGCATCATCGAATGTACCTATACAACTACAGGTAGCTAAATCATAAACATCATTTGAGGTACATGCATCATTATCATCACATGCGGTCCCAATCAAGGCATCATCTAAGCCCTGACATTGATCGTCGAAATCGCACACACCGTCATTGTCCGTATCTTCAAATGTGCCTTCACATGCACAATTACTAGTGTAGACATCATTGATCGTACATGGATCATTATCGTCACATGTTGTACCAATCATGGTATCGTCAAAATTTGGACAGATATCATCATTGTCACATACAGTATCACTATCTGCATCATCGAATGTACCTATACAACTACAGGTAGCTAAATCATAAACATCATTTGAGGTACATGCATCATTATCATCACATGCGGTCCCAATCAAGGCATCATCTAAGCCCTGACACTGATCGTCGAAATCACAAACACCATCGTTGTCTGTATCTTCAAATGTGCCTTCACATGCACAATTGGTGGTGTACATATCATTTATTGTACAAGGATCATTATCATCACATGTCATCCCGATCAAGGTGTCATCAAAATTTGGGCAGACATCATCATTGTCACAAACTGCATCATTATCTGCATCATCAAATGTGCCTTCACATGCACAATTGATATCATTATACATATCATTGCTGGTACAAGGATCATTGTCATCACAGACTGTTCCAATTAAACTATTGTCAAGTATTGGGCACACATCAGTGGCATCACATATACCATCATTATCTGTATCTTCAAATGTGCCTTCGCAAGCACAATTTGTAGTGTACATATCATTTATTGTGCAAGGGTCATTGTCATCGCAAGTCATCCCGATTAAGGTGTCATCAAAAGCTGGACACACATCATCATTGTCACATATTGTATCACCATCTGCATCATCAAATGTGCCTTCACATATACAATTAATGTCGTTATACATGTCATTACTAGTGCACGGATCATTATCATCACATGCTGTACCAATTAAACTATTATCAAGGCTTGGACAGACGTCATTGGCATCACATACACCATCACTATCAGTATCTTCAAATGTGCCTTCACATGCACAATTGGTGGTGTACACATCATTTATCGTACATGGATCATTATCATCACATGTCATCCCGATCAAGGTATCATCAAAAGCTGGACAAACATCATCATTGTCACAAACGGTATCACTATCTGCATCATCAAATGTGCCTTCACATGCACAATTGATATCGTTATACATATCATTGCTGGTACAAGGATCATTGTCATCACAGACTGTTGCAATTAAACTATTGTCAAGTGTTGGGCACACATCAGTGGCATCACATATACCATCATTATCTGTATCTTCAAATGTGCCTTCGCAAGCACAATTTGTAGTGTAGGTATCATTTATTGTACACGGATCATTGTCATCGCAGGTCATCCCTAACAAGGTGTCATCAAAATTTGGACAGACATCATCAATGTCGCAAACTGTATCACCGTCAGCATCATCAAATGTACCCTCGCAGATGCAATTAACATCGTTATACATGTCGTTACTGGTACAAGGATCATTGTCATCACAAGTTGTACCTATTAAACTATTATCTAAAGTTAGACACACATCATTGGCATCACATATGCCATCGCTATCTGTATCTTGAAAGATGCCTTCGCACAAACAATTAGTGGTGTACATATCGTTTGTTGTACATGGGTCACTATCATCACAAGTCATTCCAATCAGATTGTCGTCAAAATTTGGACACACATCTATATCATCACAAATACCGTCATTGTCAGAATCTGTTGAATTTGGGTCAGCATTGGCTATCAATCCTAAATTGAAGCTAATGTCTGAGCTGGAAACTCTTACTTGATGTACGCTTACAGCAAAAATATTGAGCCCTACATTGAATAGAGATGCTGGTATTACTTCGGAAGCTGTTTCATTATTTCCAACTGTGCTCTCGGCTCTTGTATCATAAGTTGGTATTCCAGATGGCATTCGTCTACGAAGAATATCAACGCCATTTAACCAAACAACAATGCCATCATCATAAAGTACAGATAAATCGAAATCTGCATATTCACACAAGTTAGGAATGTCAACTTCATATCTAAAATATGCAGTATATACGTCATCGTCAATTATTGTCGCCTCATCACCATCACCATAACCAAGTTCTGCCGGACCAACGCCCCAAGAAGAATCGTCGTAGGACAAGTCTCTCCAAGTTAATGCACCTTGATCAGCAGGATCATTGCCAAGATCACTGAATTTCCAGGTATCATCTTCTGGTATAATTGTGGTTTGAGAGTAGGAAAAGTATGAAAAAAGTAGACAGCAGAATACAATTGTGTATCGGGTATTATAATGCATTTCATCTTTTTTAAGGCTCGATTTGCCTGTGGTTTTAAGTATGGGGAAGCGGGTCTCCTCAAAATTACCTTAAATAAACCTGTTAATCAATCAAATCAACAAATTGTTATCTAAAGATTAACTATAGTTTATCCAAATATAAAGACTCTTGGAATTGTTAAACCCACATTTTTAAGAGCTCAAAAAATTGATCTAAATGTCACTCTTTTCTTCAGGATGCATTTTTAATTATAAAAGGCATTATCAAGGTAAATTTGAGGTGTTAACGTGGGGTTGTTGCCTAGTTATTGCAAAATCCATTTAATTTGTATGGTTCGTATTATGTTTCCATTCAAATCCAATTCATAAGCAAATAAATGGTAAACAAAATTTGCCATTTCACTAAAATTCGAAGACACTTTACATCTAGTGAATGTGCAATTATGTTAAATAGACAATTTTAACAAACTCTTATTTTAAAACTTTTATCATGTAAATTGTAGATATTACGATTCAATTCCAATTGATAGATTATGGTATTTCCTATAGGAGATGAAAATGTGAAAGGTGGGTTTAAGCCTTACTTTAGTTACGGCTTCCTTGCACTTAATGTGTTGATATTTTTTGCGCAGCTTGCTTCACCAGGCAATCTTGTTTGTGAGTTCGCAGCTATTCCAAACGATCTTTTAGCAGGTGACCGCATGTTTACAGGTATTACCAGTATGTTTTTACATGGTGGATGGATGCATTTAATTGGTAATATGTTGTATTTGTGGATTTTTGGAGACAACATTGAAGCATGCATAGGTAATGTACAATTCGCAGTTTTCTATTTACTGGGAGGTATCGTTGCTTCTGCAGCGCATGTCTATTTGGGAGCAGCAGGACAACAAGTAGCTTCTGATTGTTGCCAAGTCTGTGCAACAGTAAATCCATGTGATGTTCAATCACAAGGAATTAATCCTTGTCCGGGCTCTATACCATCCTTAGGAGCAAGTGGAGCAATTTCGGCGGTGATGGGAGCTTATCTGGTAATGTTCCCAAAATCCAAAATTAAAATGATCGCCTTGATTTTTGGCACCTTTACAATTCCAGCATTTCTTTTTCTACTCTTCTGGTTTGGACAACAATTGTTTTCAGGATTTGGAGCAATGGGTATTGGTAGTTCGTCTGGTGTTGCCTGGTGGGCTCACATTGGAGGTTTTGTTTTTGGCCTTGCTTTAGGATTTCTTTTCAGAGGGAAGGCAAAATGGAAACATCCAGAGATGTATGATGATAAAGAAACCCCATTCGTATAAAAGTTCGAAAAGAAGTTAATATCTCCATTTTTTAACCAAACTGTTAAAATCCATTTAACAGCTCCCAAACAATGTACCTAAGGAGAGTTTCGATCGTCAAAAGAGCATAAGTTCTATACTTAGGGGTTTCTAGTGAGTGACATGTAAAAATGTCAACAATCAGCATTACAGACAAGGCTTTGCAAAGGCAAAGCCTTTTTTTATTAAACAAACAAATTGCTTTATCAATTGTTTTGTTGACAAATTATTTAACAACTTAACTATACCTTACACAAAAAGTTTCGAAGAATCTTTTGCTTCCAGTATAGAATAAGCACTACCGTTTAAAAATTTATCAACTTCAATCGCAGCTTCTCTTCCTTCCGTAATGGCCCACACCACAAGAGATTGTCCTCTTCTCATATCACCGGCTGCAAATACTTTTTCCACACTTGTCTGATATTTTTTGGTTTGCACATTGCCCCGATTGTCTAGATCTACACCCAATTGTTCGATGATGCCTTTATGTTGAGGATGTACAAATCCAACTGCCAATAAAGCTAGATCACATGGAATCTCTCTTTCAGAACCTTCTACTTCTACCAGTTCTGCTTTGATACCCTCAGGGTTAAGCTTCCACTCAATGTCAATAATTGTTATTCCTTTTACATTTCCGTTTTCATCAGAAACGAATTCTTTCGTCAACATTGACCATTGGCGATCACAACCTTCCTCATGAGAGCTAGATGTTCTTAATTGCATTGGCCACAATGGCCAAGGAGTAGTTTCATCTCTATTTGCTGGTGGTTTAGCCAATAGTTCTATTTGTGTTACCGAATTCGCTTTTTCTCTATTGGAAGTACCTACACAATCTGCACCAGTGTCTCCTCCACCTATCACGACAACATGTTTTGCAGTTGCTGAAATAACATCGTGTTGGAATTCACTTTGACCATACACTTGACGATTCTTTTGTTCAAGAAATTCCATTGCATAATGTACCCCTTTCAAATCACGACCTGGTAATGGTAAATTTCTGGGAATCGTTGAGCCTCCTGTCAATACAACTGCATCAAAAGAAGAAAGCAAATCGTCTGACTTAATGTCTACTCCAATATTGGTTTTAGTTTTGAATAAAATGCCATCTGCCTCCATTATGTTTAAACGTCTGTCAATGACATCTTTTTCCATTTTAAAATCTGGAATGCCATATCTAAGCAAACCGCCTATTTTATCATTACGCTCGAATAAAGTGACTGTATGTCCAGCTTTATTCAATTGGACTGCTGCAGCCATACCTGCTGGACCAGAACCAACTACTGCAACTGTCTTTCCTGTCCTGGAAGAAGGTGGGTTTGATGTTACCCAGTTGTTGTTAAATGCTTCTTCAATAATGTTCTTCTCAATATGTTCGATTGCTACTGGGTCACTATTGATGCCTAATACACAAGATGCTTCACAAGGAGCGGGACAAATCCTTCCAGTGAATTCTGGAAAGTTGTTGGTAGATGACAATATATCATAAGCTTCTCTATAGTCTTTTCTATAAACGGCATCATTAAAATCGGGAATGACATTGCCCAACGGACAACCGTTATGGCAGAATGGAACACCGCAATCCATACATCTTGCTGCCTGCTTATTATTGAAATCTGCATCTACAGTTTCGTAAATTTCTTTGTAATCATTGATCCTATCCTCTACCGCCCTTTTTTTAGGAAGGTCTCTCTGGTGCTTTAAAAATCCATGAATATCTGCCATGATGTTATGCTTATGCTGCTGTGACCTGCTGTTTTTGTTTTTCTAGAATTGCTTTGTACTCTGTCGGCATCACTTTTACAAATGACTTTTTGTGTGTATCCCAATGCTGTAGTATATCCAATGCCTTTAGGCTTCCTGTAAATCTGAAGTGATTTCTAATTAGTGTCCGAATAGTTTGATAATCTTCTTTTTCTAACTCTTCTAATCCTACCATTTCCATATTACAATTAATGGAAGCTTTATTCTCAGGATCGAATACATATGCAATACCACCACTCATACCCGCGGCGAAATTTCTTCCTATTTCTCCAAGTACGATTACTCTGCCTCCCGTCATGTATTCACAACCATGTGCACCTAATCCTTCAACCACTGCATTTACCCCACTATTCCTGACACCAAAACGCTCTCCTGCTTTGCCTTTGATATAAGCTTCTCCAGAGGTTGCTCCATATAAAGCTACATTTCCTACTATGATATTTTCTTCTGGTTCCAGAATACTTCTTCTGTCCGGCACCAGAATGACTCTTGCTCCGCTTAAGCCTTTTCCAAAATAATCATTGGTGTCCCCTTCAAGAGTAAACGACAATCCTTTTGCACCAAATGCACCAAAACTTTGACCCGCTGATCCTTTGAAACGGAAAGCAATAGAGTCTGTAGGCAATCCTTTGCTACCATAATTTTTGGCAACTAGATTTGATAACATTGCACCTACGGCTCGATCAGTATTTCTAATAATCAATTCACTGGATACAAACGATTTTTGAGTCACGGCTAATTCTGCCAATTCAATCAAATGTTTATCAAGTACATTATCTAAACCATGGTCCTGCTCTTGGACTTTATAATTGGATTGTTCATCTGATAATGGATCCCTATATAAAATGGTACTCAGGTCAAGGTTCTTCAATTTCCAATGATCCAGATCTTCCCTAATTTTTAAGCGATTTGCCTGGCCAACCATTTCGTTGATAGTTCTGAATCCAAGTTTCGCCATGATCTCCCGCATATCTTCAGCGAGAAACTTAAAGAAATTGACAACATGCTCTACCTTACCTTCGAACTTAGCTCTTAGTTCTTCCGATTGTGTTGCTATGCCAACCGGACAAGTGTTCAGATGACATTTTCTCATTAAAATACATCCTTCAACAACCAAAGCACCGGTTGCAATCCCCCACTCTTCCGCACCCAGCAGTGTTGCAATTGCCATATCTTTTCCTGTTCTCATTTGTCCATCTGCCTGGATGGTCACTCTATCTCTCAGTTTATTTAAGATTAAAGTCTGGTGCGTTTCGGACAAGCCCAGTTCCCATGGAAGACCAGCATGTCTGATCGAACTTAGTGGGGATGCGCCTGTACCACCATCGTGTCCCGAGATTAAAATGTGATCTGCATGACCTTTGGTTACACCTGAAGCGATAATACCAACTCCAGCTTTTGACACCAATTTGACGCTAATCCGTGCTTGATTATTAGCATTTTTTAAATCAAAAATCAATTGTGCCAGATCTTCTATAGAGTAGATGTCGTGATGCGGTGGCGGAGATATTAATCCAACTCCCGGAGTAGAATTTCGGACTCTTGCGATCCAGTCATTGACTTTGTGACCTGGCAATTGCCCTCCTTCACCTGGCTTGGCTCCTTGTGCCATTTTGATTTGCAATTCATCAGCGTTGGCGAGATAATTAATGGTAACACCAAATCTTCCGGATGCAACTTGTTTGATAGCTGATCTTTCCCAGTCTCCATTCTCTTTTTTGGGATATCTACTTTCATCTTCTCCACCCTCTCCACTATTACTTTTAGCACCGATTCGGTTCATTGCTATAGCGAGTGTTGAATGAGCCTCGTAAGAAATTGAACCAAAGGACATCGCACCAGTAGCGAACCTTTTCATGATATTTTCTGCAGATTCTACTTCTGATAATGGAATGGATTGACCGGGTACAAAATCAAACAGACTTCTTAATGTGCATGCTTGCTTGTCTTGCTTGTTGATGGCCTTGGTATATTGCTTAAATGTACCGTAGTCTCCTTTTGCCGTAGAATGTTGAAGGAGGTGAATCGAGTTTGGATTAAATAAATGATACTCGCCTCTTCGCTTCCATTGGTAAATTCCAAGGTCTTGTAAGTAGGTGCTGTGGACATTATCTTCAAATGCCAGATTGTGCTTTACTAGTGATTCTTTGGCAATATCGTCAAAAGTCATTCCCTGTATTCTAGATACTGTCCCTTTAAAACAGACATCAATAACCTCATCAGCAATTCCAAGGGCTTCAAAAGTCTGGGCACCCTTGTATGACAGCACTGTTGATACACCAAGTTTTGACATTACCTTCAACAAGCCTTTTTCTACGGCATATCTATAATTTTTTATAGCTGTTGCTCCATCAGTTTCCGTCAACATCTCAATTGTGTCATAGGTAACACCAGGATAAATTGCATCTGCACCATAACTGATTAAGGTGGCAAAATGGTGTGTCTCTATTATATCTCCACCATCAATGATGAGAGATACAGATTTTCTTTGACCTGTTTTAATCAAGTGATGATGGATAGCTCCCGCATACATAAGGCTAGGTATTGGCGCCATCTCCGCAGCAATTGCTCTATTGGACAGGATAAGAATGTTGCTTCCATTATTGATTGCTTTTTCTGCATCTGAACATAGTTGGAGGATTGCTTTCTCCAAATCACCAGAATTATAATCAGTAGGAAATAATGCCTGAAGCACTTCTGCTTTATAATCCTTAATGTCCAGATTGGCGAGTCGCCCAAAATCCTTTTGAGACAATAGTGGAGAATCTAGTCTGATGAAGTCAACAGAATTTTTCTGTTGATCCAGTATATCCTTGCAACCACCAAGGTAGGTGTTCAAGGTCATGAATGCTTTTTCCCGAAGAGAATCGATTGGTGGATTTGTTACTTGTGCAAATTGTTGTTTGAAATAGCTAGCAAGATGTTGCGCATATCTCGACAATACAGCAATGGGAGTATCACTACCCATTGATCCAATAGGTTCCTTTGCATTTTCTAGCATTGCTTGAAGCAATACCTCTTCATCTTCTTTGGTAAAACCATATGCGATTTGCTGTTTGACCAATTCTACCTCTGGTGCGTGATTCGGTAAATCACCAATTGCGATATCATTAAAAACAATTCTTGAATCCTTTAACCATTCTGCATATGGCTGGCGCTGGCATATAACTTCTTTTAATTCATCATCACCAATAATCCGGTGTTGATCTAAATCTGCAACAAGAATTTTTCCTGGTTCTAATCGATCTTTCAAAACGACCTTCGCAGGATCAACATGTATGACACCTGTTTCAGAAGCAAGGATAAGCACATTGTCATCTGTTAACATAAAGCGGGAAGGGCGCAAGCCATTTCTATCAAGTGTTGCACCTACTAGTGTACCATCTGTAAAACAGATTGAAGCAGGGCCATCCCAAGGTTCCATTAATGCTTCATGGTATTCGTAAAAATCTCTTTTAAATTGTTCTGTATTGACATCATTTTGATACGCTTCAGGAATCATCATCATTAAAACATGAGGAATAGATCTACCGGCGTGAAGCAAAAACTCCAAAACGCCATCAAAATTTGAGGAATCAGAATCACGATTATCACAAATCGGAAAAATAATGTCTAATTCTTTTTCAGTAAATAATTGACTTTTGAGGAATGGCTCTCTTGCTTTCCACCAATTAATGTTACCCTGAACTGTATTTATTTCTCCATTATGAGATATACATCTAAACGGTTGGGCCAACTTCCATTTCGGAACCGTATTGGTTGAAAATCGAGAATGGACAAGTGCAATAGCAGAATCAAAAATAGGATTCAATAAATCCAAAAAATAGTTTCTGACTTGGTTTGAAGTTAATTGTCCCTTATAAACTATAGTATCACATGATAAGGAAGAAATATAAAATTCATCAATGTAGCACTCTTCCAGTTTATGGATTTCGGAAGAAATGTATTTTCTGAGAACATAGAGTTTTCGATCGAGCGTAGCATTGTCGACTTCATTTGTGTATGTAAAAAAAGCTTGAACAATTGCCGGCTCTGAAGAAATTGCAGTAGCTCCCAGATCTGATGAATCGACAGGTACAACCCGATAACCAAGAACATTAAACTCCAATTCTGTAGCGCAATTTGCAATGACAGTTTTACATTTTGCTTGATCCTCTTCATGCTTAGGCATAAACATCATCGCAACACCATAGTTTCCTTTATCAGGTAAGTCAAACTGACAAGACGCTGTAAAAAGTTGATGAGGAATATGGGTATGTATGCCAGCACCGTCTCCAGTATTTGGTTCACAGCCACATGCGCCCCTGTGTTCCATGTTTTCCAACATAGTAAGTGCATCAGACACCAATTGGTGGCTGGATATTCCATTGAGATTGGCAATGAGGCCAGTCCCGCAAGAATCTTTTTCTAACTGAGGGACGTATAGACCCTTCTTCTTATGACCAGGCATAACTAATTGTATTTGCTAGATTAGATTGAGAAGCAGTTTAAAGGCTTCTTCATGTGACTTTATTGAAAGGAATTCAATAAATGGAACATTAAATATAGTAAAAAACAGACGCATCGTGTCTATACTTGCTTTCTAGAGTCGTTGCCTATGTTCAAATATTCGCATTGATGTGAAAAATAATTTTGAATAGTCTTTTTTGGATTGAAATTGTCCTTTCAATGTTGTGTGAAAAGTGAAATTGATTTTATAATTTTTTTCTGAATTAGAGCGTCGTTCGTTTCAATGGGTCAAGACCCAAATGTCGTTTAGTTAAGGAAAATACCCCATCGGGGTATCACTTTTGTAGCCACGC
>CAYNMW010000022.1:0-33302 GCA_964398295.1 uncultured Saprospiraceae bacterium
GAAGGTTTCTTGACTTAGAGAGGTGCATGTTGTTTTAATCCGCCAATACTGTCCTGATCATATACTCCTGTATCCAATATCCAACCAGTCACCAACTCTGCGGGTGTCACATCAAAGGCAGGATTGTATGGATCACTACCTTCATCTTTGGCCCACTGCACATCCCCAAAATGCCCGCGGACTCCTTTTAATTCGAAGGCTTGTCTTTGTTCTATTGGTATGTGATCACCAGATGGACAATCGAAATCGACTGTAGTCATTGGAGCAGCAACATAAAAATCAATGTTGTGGTGCTTACACAAGACAGCTAAAGAATAGGTCCCAATCTTATTTGCAAAATCTCCATTGGCAGCAATCCGATCAGAACCAACGATGACCTTATCGATTTTTTTTGTTTGCATCACAAAGCCAGCCATATTGTCACAAATCAATGAAAAAGGTACGCCGAGTTTTTCCAACTCCCATGTCGTTAACCTTCCTCCTTGTAATAACGGTCGGGTTTCGTCTACGTAGACATGGATGTTTTTACCTTCAGTATGAGCTTGCTGAATGATACCTAAGGCGGTACCTATACCGGCTGTGGCTAATCCTCCTGTATTGCAATGCGTCAGTATAACTTCGTCTTTTTCAATCAATGCAGAGCCGTGCTTGGCAATTGACTCACATAATGCGACATCTTCATCAAAAAGTTTGATCGCTTCCTCCTCGATTTTCTCTGGAGTGTACTGTTCTTTTGCAAGAGCGATTAAGCGATCTAAGGTAAACATCAGATTGACTGCAGTTGGCCTACTCTTCTTCAAATAGCTAGCCTTCTCTATAAATGTGGCTGCACTAGCTTCTGATTTTGCGTATAATGCCATCGCCAAGGCAGCAGAAACACCAATGGCTGGCGCACCACGCACCTTCAATTGTTTGATCACCTCAAACATCTCTTCTGGAGACTTCACATCTATCCACTGTTCTTCAAATGGCAGCAGTGTTTGATCCAAAATCATCAAGTGAATTCCATCGTACCGGATTGATAAGGCGTTTCGTTTCATAAGGTCCTGGGGCCAATTTTTTTTCTCATTTCTTTTAATGCCTCTATCTCTACTTCTGATAAATGAGTCAATTCATTTAAGCTATTTGCTAAATACAACATTTGTGCAGCATGTTCCAAACGTTCCATTCCCATCCACGCTTCTTGCAAACTTTCTCCCCATGCCAAACCGCCATGTCTTGCCAGTATCATCACTCTGCAATCTTGAACAAAAGGAATAAGTTGATCACCCATATCTTGAGTTGATGGTCTTGCATATGGGACGATGGGTATTTTGCCTGTAGCAAGAATTATTTCTGCCAGACAAGTATTGGGAAGTTCTTTATGCGAGGGAAAAGCTATTGTCCACGCTACAGCATGAGGTGGATGAGCATGCACAACAGCTTTTGCATCAGGGCAACTCTTGTACACCTGTAAATGCATCAATCGTTCACTGGAAGGTGTGCCGGAAAGAATATTGCCTGATATATCCATAAGGCACATATCTTCTGGTTGGAGAAATGCTTTAGGCAATCCTGATGGTGTTATCAGAATTTCAGAATCAGAAACGCGGTAACTTACATTGCCATCACCTGATGCTAAAAGGTTTTTCTGGTATAAGCGTTTGCAAACGTCTATGATCTGATGCTTTATGAGGCTTGTATCACTCACGGATGAACAGTTATTTTCTTTTTAATGACCCTTTTATCACACCATATGGATCGTCTGTAACAACAAAAACCTCATTGTCGTTTTTCATGTCAAAAGGAGATAGATTGACAAGCAAGTGATGGACATTAGGCATGTCTAAATCTATTTTTTCTACGCTACTCACTTGATCCAAGACTCGTTTTCCCATGTCATATAGTGTGTGTTGTACGGACAAACTCTTGTGATTTGCAAAAGATGAGAGCAAGTGCTCCTGGATAGATGCACGAGTCGCTGCAAAATCCAATTCGCTTGTTGAATAATCCCAAGATGCTGCTAGACTAGTAGCAAATATCCGATCATCTGTATCTTTTAAGGTAGTAAATTCATCCCGTCTAAAGTTGGAAAAACCAGAATCCGTCGTCTTAAGAATTAATAAATCGCTTATTCCTGATTGTACTGTCAATGAATCTTCTGTCAATTCTATGACGGCATTCCATTTCTCATTGCCACTTCGTTGATAGGCTTTAGGATGAGGATTTCCGTTATCAGTAATTCTGACCCATTGCTTCTGGGCTAATTCGACGCGCACCTTATGTATTTGTGGGTTATTTTCGTGAAAATGCTTTGCCAGATGGATGCCAAAATCCTCAATCGTACCCAATGGGTGATTTTTCGCTAACACAAATACGGTATTCTTTTGTGTGTCTGTAGGGAGGACATTAGAGTTGTCACCAATGGTATGAACTTCTTCAAATTCACCTTCGAATAAAGTGCTGACATTCACTTCTTTGACTTCATGCCAATCAGGGTGCTTGATCAACTTCATGACTCGGATGGCAGATTTACCATAACTCGTACTTGATAATTGAATACTCATTTCCTCTTCTTTTTAGTATTATTGATGGTCGCGTAGACTTAAACATACACAAAATTCATGCCTTCTAAAATTATTTATAGCACACAAGTTTTCACCCAAGGGCATTTAAAAGAAGCATCTATACTCGTAGAGAAAGGAGCCATCAAAGAAGTATTGAATGGTAAAGTAACAATGGAAGGCGTAGAGTTTGTTGATTATGAAAATCTTGTTGTTTTTCCAGGTGTTATCGATGCACATCTGCACATCAATGAACCTGGAAGAACGGAGTGGGAAGGATTTGATTCTGCAACAAAAGCTGCAGCAGCAGGAGGCATTACAACCTTGATAGACATGCCTTTAAATTCTAGTCCCGTCACGATAGATGTCCTGTCTTATAAACAAAAAGTTGAAGCAAGCAATAATAAACGTCATGTACATTGTGGCTTTTGGGGTGGATTAGTCCCATCAAATGCAGCCAATTTATCTGAAATCCTACAGACTGGTGTTCTAGGCTTGAAAGCTTTTTTGACTCCATCAGGTATCGATGAATTTCAACATGTAAGCGAATCTGATTTAAAAAAAGGCTTAGCCCAACTCAAAGAAGCAGTCATTCCTTTACTGGCTCACTGCGAATTGGATGCCGATCATCAGGGGTTGAAATTATTCGAACAACATCCGTTTAGTTATGAACACTTTGTCAATTCTCGTCCAAAATCCTGGGAGAATAATGCTGTTCGATTAATGATTTCTCTTTGCAAAGAATATAAAACTCCCATTCACATCGTCCATTTATCTTCAGCAGATGTATTGCCTGATATTCTGAAAGCAAAAGAAGAAGGACTCCCGTTAACCGTAGAAACATGTCCTCACTATTTATTTTTTACTGCTGAGAAGATTCCCGATAAGGATACTCGATTCAAGTGCACTCCACCGATTAGAGACAGCATAAATAACGAACAATTGTGGGAAGCACTAGATAGTGGTTTGATCGATTTTATTGCAAGTGATCATTCACCAGCACCACCTTCTTTGAAGGAGGCAGATAGCGGAAACTTGTGGGAAGCATGGGGTGGTATTATAGGAGGGCAATGTCTATTGACAGCGAGTTGGACAAAGGCAAAAAGTAAAGGTAACCAAGTAGAACAACTGGCAAAATGGTTGTGCGAAGGACCTGCTTCATTTATTGGTTTTGGGCAAAGAAAAGGAAAAATCAAGAGTGGCTTTGATGCAGATTTTGTTGTTTGGGATCCAGAGAAAAGTTATCAATTGGCAGAAGAATCTTTATTGCACAAACATCGCTTTAGTCCATATGTTGGCAATGAACTGTATGGTGAAATCGTATCAACATATTGCGACGGAGAACTTATATATCATAGAGGTAAAATGGAACAATTAAGTAAAGGAAATTTGTTGGAGAAGTAAGCATTAACTACTTGTTTATATTACATGATTTTGAAAGACCACTTTTATTGGTTTAGTGGCATAATTTCTGGTATATAAAAGAGAAGCATTTATATGACAATAGACCAGTTTAACGAATTAGATCCAATAGCACAACATGAGGCACTTGAGAAGTGTTGTGGCGCTCAACATTGGGTGAAACAAATGATTGCCAAAGCTCCGTTCGCAAGCATAGATCAGGTTTTATATTTTGCGGATTACCTATGGGAAAATGCAAATGAGCAATCATGGCAAGAAGCATTCACTCACCATCCAAAAATCGGGAATGTTGACTCACTGGCAAAAAAATACGAATCCACAAAGAAGTGGGCAGAAGGAGAACAGCAAGGTGTAGAATCGGCTACCAGAGACACCTTAGAAGCACTTGCAAAAGGCAATCAAGAGTACGAAGACAAATTTGGTTACATTTTCATCGTTTGTGCAACTGGTAAATCTGCACAAGAAATGCTGGAACTGTTGCATGAACGTTTACCAAATCTAGAAGAAGAAGAGCTATTAATTGCAATGAAAGAGCAACAAAAAATCACCAAAATCAGAATAGAAAAATTATTTGCTGAAAAATAAAAAGACATGAGTCAAATTACCACACATGTATTGGACACGTCAATTGGAAAACCTGGTGAAGGTATACACATTCAAATGCAGGAAAACAAGGACAGTGTCTGGACCACAATTGCTGAAGGCACCACAAATAGTGATGGCCGTATTTCTAATTTATTGGATGAATCTACAGTATTGCCTCCTGCTATTTATCGAATGTTATTTGATACGGGCAACTATTTTATCAAGCAAGGTAAAGATGCATTCTATCCGATTGTAATCATTTACTTTCAAGTCAGCGATGAATCTCATTATCACATTCCCTTGTTGCTGAATCCATTTGGTTACACAACTTATAGAGGTAGTTAGTCGACCTTATGAAAAACCAATATCACACATATAGCCCTTTGATCTAGGATGCATTTCTGGAAATTCATACAACAGTCTATTCAGAAAGAGCAAGCACTTACTATGTTGTATGTCTTGGAAAGTAAAGGCAGTAGTCCAGGTCGTCAGGGATTTAGAATGGCAGTGACTGCAGATGGTCAGATGCAAGGTAGTATTGGTGGTGGCATCATGGAACACAAATTAGTAGAACTCGCAAAATCCAATTTGCAAAAAGAGACTCAAGACATACAAATCAAAAAACAAATCCACTCAAAGTCAGTCGCAGCAAATCAATCTGGTATGATTTGTTCGGGTGAGCAGACAATTTTGTTGATGCCCCTTTCTGGGAATGAAGGTTTGACAATCGATCAAATAATATCCTGCCTTGACAATGGTCAGCAAGGTCAGCTTCAGCTTTCACCTACTGGTATGTCATTTGACCAAAGCCAGATCGAAAGGGCAAATGATTTTCTTTATACTGATGAATTGAATTGGACCTATAAAGAACAAATTGGCTTTTCAAAATTTGCATATATCATTGGTGGAGGACATGTTGGTAAAGCCTTGACAAAAGTGCTTGTAGATTTACATTTTCATTGCACCGTAATGGATAATCGAGACAAGTTGCACACTATAGAAAACAATGCACATGCACATCAAAAAAAGATTGTTGATTATTCTACTATTCAACAAGTAATTCCAGAAGGTGACAATGTATTCATTTTCATCATGACCTTTGGGTATCGAACTGATAAAGAAGTACTACAGCAATTAATTGATCATCGTGTTGCCTATAAAGGCATGATGGGAAGTGCCGAAAAAGTGAGTCATTTGAAAAATGATATAAAAGCAAATGGGATTACGAGCAAACAACTTCAATCCATTCACAGTCCTATAGGATTGACAATCAAAAGCAGAACACCAGAAGAAATAGCAATTAGCATTGCAGCTCAAGTCATTCAGTTACAAAACAAAGATTTGCCATGATCATAAAAGCAAATGTAATCGATATACCCAACCGACAAATCTACTCTGCAGCCATTATTATTGAGAATGGTATAATACAGTCTATTCGAAAAATAGATCAACTGCCTGAAGGGTCAGCTTATATTTTACCCGGATTTGTCGATGCACACATTCATATCGAGAGTAGCATGATGCCACCTACAGAATTTGCACGACTTGCCGTGGTGCATGGAACAGTAGCAACAGTTTCCGACCCACATGAAATAGCCAATGTCCTTGGAGAACAAGGAGTCCAATACATGTTGGATGAAGCAAAACAAGTACCCCTAAAATTTTGTTTTGGTGCTCCATCTTGCGTGCCAGCAACCAACTTCGAAACAGCAGGTGCTGCCTTATCATCTGAAGACGTCAAGCGACTTCTAAACAGAGAGGACATCGGATACTTGTCGGAGATGATGAATTTTCCAGGCGTATTGCATAAGGATCCAGAAGTCATTTCAAAATTAGAAACTGCTAAATCGTTAGGTAAACCAATTGATGGTCACGCTCCAGGATTGAGAGGTGATGATGCCAAACACTATTTCGCAGCTGGCATTACCACCGATCATGAATGTTTCACCTACGAAGAAGGTAAAGAAAAAGCAGAACTTGGCGTTAAGATTTTGATCAGAGAAGGAAGTGCCGCAAGAAATTATGATGCACTCCATCCATTGATTAAAGAGTACCCCAAACAAATCATGTTTTGCAGTGACGACAAACATCCCGATGATTTAATCGAAGGACATATTAACCTATTGGTTCGTAAATCCATTGCACTTGGCTATGATGTATACGACGTCTTACATGCAGCTTGTATCCATCCAGTGAAGCACTATAATTTAACTGTTGGCTTACTTAACGAAGGTGATCCTGCAGATTTTATCTTGGTAAATAATGTAGAAGAATTTGATGTGTTACAGACATACATCAATGGCGAATGTGTGGCACAAAACGGGAATTCTGAACTCAAACATTTAGCATCCGAAACACCAAATGCTTTTCAAGTCGAACCAAAGTCTCCTGAGGATTTTGTTATCAAAGGAAGTTCATCAACAGTTAGAATCATCAAAGCCATTGATGGTGAAATTGTCACTGGTGCAGAAAAAGAAGAGCTACAATTAAAAAATGGCAATTACATAGTTGATAGAGAAAAAGACATTTTAAAAATAGTAGTCGTTAACCGATACGCAAAGAATGAAAAACCATCTGTAGCCTTTGTACGGGGCTTTGGATTGACAAAAGGTGCATTAGCATCAAGTGTAGCACATGACTCACATAATATTGTTGCGGTTGGCACCTCAGATGAAGCCATCTGTACTGCAGTGAATGAGATTATCGCAAACAAAGGTGGCGTTACTGCAGTCAATGATGTCAATGAAGCAAAAACATTGGCTTTACCAATTGCAGGGCTAATGAGTCCCGTTGATGGCTATGAATTGGCGCGCTCCTATGCTTCAGTAGATCAGTGGACAAAAACAGAACTTGGCTGTCAGTTGAAAGCACCATTTATGTTGTTATCTTTTCTGGCATTGCCTGTTATACCGAGTTTGAAGATTACAGATTTGGGCTTGTTTGATGTTGGGAGTTTTGGGTTTGTGGGAGTTGAGGTTTGAGTTAATTGATAGCTTTAAAATTGCACGTGTTAATAATAAACAATTGCACGTCTAATTAAAAACCCATAAATTGCACGTATAAAATATAGAAAAGAAGAAGTGTAATGATTACTAAACTAACATTAACAATAGAAAAATCTGTAATTGAGAAAGCAAAAAAATACGCTAAAGAAAAAGAACGCAGTTTATCTGAGATAATCGAAAATTATCTAAAAGCAATTACTGAGGATAAAAAAGAACAAGAGGAAATAGAGCTCACGCCATTGGTTAAATCATTGAAAGGATCCTTTAAAGCCCCATCAGATTTTAACTATAAAGAAGAGCTTGCGAAAGCTCTATCCGAGAAATATTTAAAGCCATGAAAAATGTTTTATTAGATTCTGATATTCTATTAGATTTCTTTTTAGACAGAGAACCACATTCGAAATATTCATCTTATATATTATCCCAAATAGAATTAAAGAAAATTAATGGATACTTGACAGCGGTCATCATTGGCAATGTTTACTATTTGTTGAGGCGAGTTTCTACACACGCAAAGGTGATTAGTAAATTGAACCAACTTATGACCTTGACAAAGGTTCTTCCAATAGACAAACAAATTATTTTGACAGCAATGAATTCAAAGTTTAAAGACTTTGAGGACGCTATGCAGAATTATGCTTGCGAATCTTATGGCAAAATTGATTTAATATTAACCCGAAATACTAAAGACTATAGAAAAAGTGAAATTAGTGTTATGTCACCTGAGGAATACTACAAAATGAAAACTGGAAGCTAAGTCCAAAATGTATCCTCGCAACTAAGTCCAAGTGGTTTTAATCACTTGCCAATTCATCCATTTATTGCGGATTTGCGGTCGCAGTATTCGTTGGACACAGTCAGCAAAAAACGTTTGTAAACACGTATATAAATTCGCACTATTTTATGATGCGATCATACTTAAGAAAGGTATAGTCAAATTCATTCTTGGCATCCTTTGTGTGTTCTTCTTTATTGGTCAAGGTCCATTTACTCATATCCATTTCGGGAAAAAAAACATCTCCATCTATGCTGAGGTCGACTTCTGTTATGTACATGCGGTCCCACAGATGTTTGGTGAGATTGTAGATTTGTCCGCCTCCAATAATCATTGCTTCTTCTTCTCCGTTGTCATGTGCGATTTGCAATGCTTCTTCGACACTATTTGCGATGTAACAATTACTTACCAAGAAAAATGGATTTTGAGTGACAATTACATTTGTTCTTTTGGGAAGAGGTTTTCCAATAGACTGGAAACATTTACGACCCATAATGATGTGATGCCCAGTAGTAATTTTTTTAAAATATTTTAGATCGGCTGGCAAATACCAAGGGATGTCGTTGTCTTTTCCGATAATATTATTTTTTGCTTTAGCGACAATAGTGCTGATGATCATATGAGTTATTTGCTAAAGGCAAGAGCTTCGAAGACCTTTCCCTCAGTTTATTATTTGATTTTAAATTCGACTTCTGAAACGAAGGTCTAAGCCATAGGCTCACGCGTCCGTACCTCTCGTTAGTTGATTTATTTTATGGGATTGAAATTAAATCTGCCTCAATCATTTTCGTTTCTAAATATTTACGCTGTGGTCTGATATCTCCAGTGAGGTATTTTTCCATCATCAAACTTGCAATAGGTGCAGCATATTCGGCACCCCAACCAGCATTTTCCACATATACAGCAATGGCAATTTTAGGATTGTCTGCTGGGGCAAAACCAAAAAATACAGAGTGATCTTTTCCAGCATTTTGGGAAGTTCCCGTTTTACCAGCTATACGCAATCCTGGCACATGAGCAATTTGCGCTGTTCCTTCTCGCACAACTCGCTCAAGACCATCAAGCACAAAAGGAAAGTGAATAGAATCAATAGGCACCTGATGTCGAATAGAAAATGCTTCTGGCGACAATTGTTGAGATGCCTGAAAAGATTTCAATAAATGGGGTGTATAATAATGTCCTTTATTAGCAAGTATGCTTGCAAGATTTGCCATTTGCAATGTAGTCACATTAAGTTCTCCCTGCCCAATCCCCAAACTCAACACCATCGTAGAAAACCATCTTCTCTCACCTAAAGATTGATATAAATCTGTGAAATATTTACCATCAGGGAAAAAGCCACTACTTTCAAATTGGTTATCTACGCCCGTTTTCTCGCCTACTTTGAATGTTGCCAAATATTCCTTTAGTTTATTCATCCCCAATTCTGGTTGCAATGGGTCCTTACCATTGATAAACTCTCTCATCAATTGGTAGAAATATGTATTGCAGGAGTGTGTGATTGCAATCTTGACATTGCTGGGATATGGATGATTGTGACAGCCTTGAGAAAATCCTTTTGTATTGATTTCATATTCTCCATCACACTGAATTCCTCTATATGGCCACAAGTATCCTTCCTGCATTGCGATCAGTGCAAATATTGGTTTGAAAATCGAACCTGGAGGATAATTTGCTTGCACACATCTATCCAAAAATGGTCTGTTGATGGTATCACTATTTAATTTTGCATAAGCGTCTCCTCTATCTCTATCTACTCGCAATAAATTAGGATCATAACTTGGGGCGCTGATCATGGAGAGAATTTCACCAGTAGCGGGTTCTATGGCAACTATACTCCCTCTTTTATTTTTCATGAGTTCTTCTCCATATCGCTGAAACTCAAGGTCAATACTGCTAACGATATCTACACCTTCTATGGCAAATGAGTCCATTCTGCCTTCTGCAAGTGAACTTACCTCTCTACCCATATTGTCTTTTAACAGATACTCTATTCCTTTCAGTCCTTTTAATTCAGTTTCATACATTTTTTCCAGACCAGTAATGCCTATGTAATCACCCATTGAATAAGTTCCTTCAGACTGCTTGATCTTTTGTTCATTTACTTCTCCCAGGTAGCCAATGACATTAGCTGCATTCTGGTGCGGATAGGATCTCACATTTCTAATCGCTGGATAAAATCCCGGAAATTTGAACAGGTGCTCTTGAAATGATGCAAAATCTTCCGGATTGATTCGTTTCAGAAAAGTGTAAGGAATTGATTTATTATATAAAGGACTTCTCCAATTTTTCTCTATATTTTTTTTAAATGTCGTTTTATCGATTTTCAATAACTGACAGAACAAGGTCGTATCCATATCCTCTTCCAGTTCGTTATAAATGACTTCTAAATTGTAAGCAGACTCATTAATAACCAATAATTCTCCTTTACGGTCATAAATGATTCCTCTTGATGGATACAATGTCCGTTTATATAATGTTGTTTTTTCTGCACGTTCTCTAAAATCAGAATTAAATAATTGTAACCAGGCGGCATTAAATAGAATGATCAATCCTGCGACAACAAAGATGATCTGAACAATGTATTTTCTAATCTGATATTTATCCATTCTTTAAGAGACCTTCAATATAATCTGATGGAGGATAACAAGCAAAAATGATAATACAAAACTAAGGATAGTTTTAATCATAATGTCGGTAAAGAAGATAAAGCTGAAAGCTGATATCGAAAAGTAGACAAACAAATGGATGAATAACAAAATTCCAGCATATGAACTAAACCACACCATTCCGTAATTAAATGCAGACAAACTTCCTTCCGTTTTATATCCTTGTGTTGGCTCTAATATTCGCAATACATACATGCGGATGAAAGCTACAAAAACTGCGGTTGCGGCATGTATCCCCACAGAATCATAAAACAGGTCTACTCCTAACCCCAATGCAAACGCAACTAATAATAGAATCGGTCTAGGGGTATTGATGGGAAGTAAAAAAAGGAAAATTGGATAAATGAAAATTGCCACATGCGACAATATACTATTGGAGAAAGAAATATTCTTAAGAATAAAGACTTGAATCAATAACAAAACAATAAATCGGATGATATGTCGAATGATGTTAGAATTCATTCCATTTCGATATCATGCTGAGATTCTTGATTGAAATTTTTAATCACAAAAACATAATCTGCTTCGCTAAATTTGGTATTCAATCTGACTGTAATGTCATAATTTGACTCTCCTTTGCGGGTATCAAATGTTTCTATTGTGCCAATAAATATTTCCTTTGGAAACATTGTAGAATATCCACTTGTCACAATACTATCGCCCACAGATATGGAAGCATGACTTGGAATGGCTTCCAATCTCATTCGTTGATGATCTAAATTTGTCCAAATCAGATTACCATAATAGCCTTTGCTTTTTACCCTCGCACTTATTCTGGTTTTCGAATTGAGCAATGAAAGCACACGAGAATACCGACTACCGCTTTTTTGTACAATACCCACAATTCCATTCTGATCGATCACACCCATATCGGCTTGTATACCATCATTCTTTCCCTTATCAAGGGTCAGGTAATTGTTTCTTGAATGAATGGATTGATTGATGATTTCAGCAGGAATAAGATCGTAGGCAAAACGAGTGCTGTCTATCGTTGGCGACTTACCATAACCTTCATGAAAGAGTACTCTGCGAAGCAATCGTGCATTTTCATCTTGCAAGCTATCAACTCGCTCATTGAGACTGAAAAAGTTTTTGAATTTGCGTTGTTCTTCAAGGATTTTTCCTGTAACTATATTGGACGAATGTAGATATATGGATTGTTGGTTTGAATTGTAATTGATGATAAGAAAGAAGCAGATGACTTCTAACAACAAGAAGAGTAAGGATGACCCATGTTTTGCGAAGAATAAAATGATGTTTCGCATGAGGATATCAATTTAAGAATCAAATACTCTTTCTGTCAATAAGGAATGTATACTTCCCAGAATTTTTCAATGCCATGCCAGTTCCTCTAACCACCGCTTGTAAGGGTTCAGGAGCTACATGAACATTTAGCTTTGTTTTTTCCGCAATTCTTATATCAAGACCTCGCAGCAAAGCTCCTCCACCTGTAAGATAAAGACCTTTCTTATAGATATCAGATGCTAACTCCGGTGGGGTATCCTCCAACGCTTTCAATACAGCCTCTTCGATTTTAGCAATCGACTTATCTATAGCTTCCGCAACTTCTGAATGTGTCGTGATTACTTGCTTAGGTATACCCGTCAATAAATCTCTACCATTTACTGGGAATGGGTCTGGTGGATTTTCTAAATCTCTTAAGGCAGAGCCAACATTTATTTTAATCTGTTCTGCTGTTCTTTCTCCGATTAAGATATTATGCTTTCGTTTCATGAAATCAATAATATCATTGGTAAACTCATCACCAGCAGTTCGAATCGATTGATCAGTTACAATTCCCGACAAGGCAATAACAGCAATCTCGGTTGTGCCACCACCTATATCTATGACCATATTGCCCTCTGGCTCTTCCACATCTAGTCCGATTCCCAATGCTGCTGCCATCGGTTCATAAATCAGATATGTTTCTTTGGAATCAACGTGATCTGCAGAATCGAAAACTGCTCTCTTTTCTACCTCAGTAATTCCTGATGGTATACAGATTACCATTTTCAAATGAGTGAAAAACTTACGTTTCGTTTCGGTCATTTGGATCAATCCCTGAATCAAACTTTCAGCAGCTTGAAAATCTGCAATCACACCATCTTTAAGTGGTCGGATTGTTTTAATGTCCTCATGCGTTTTTTCATGCATTTGCATAGCCTTTTCACCGACAGCAATCAATTCCTTTGTCACACGATTGATAGCGACAATAGAGGGCTGATCCACAACTACCTGATCATTTTCAATGATCAAGGTGTTTGCGGTCCCAAGGTCAATGGCTAGTTCTTGCGTAAAAAAACTAAATAACTTCATCATTTATAATATATACCTTCAGATCTCCGAGTTCACACCATTAGGACTTGTAAAAAGTCAAATATAATGCCAATAGAGGGATTAATTTGATTTCGTACCAACTAAAACAGTGATCATGGTTTCTGGATCGAGATATTTTTCCGCGATTCTGGTTAAACTAGCCGAATCGATAGACTTAATCTGGGCAATAAAGGTGTTAAAGTGCCTCCAATCTCCTGCTTTTGATAAAAAACTACGTACAGCTTGTATCTGATTAAACGGTCCATCCAATGAATTCAAAAAGTTACCCATCAAGTAGTTCTTTACTAAAGTAACTTCTTCATCAGAGATAGTACCAGTCCTCAATTGATGTAACTCTTTCTTTATCTCTTTTATTGAGTTATCGGCAACTTCATTTCCTACATCAGCACTGATGTAAAAGTAGCCATCATATATAAAGTCGTCTAAACCAGAATAGATTGAATAAGTATAGCCCTTTTCTTCCCTTAGATTCGACATCAATCTCGACCCAAAATAACCCCCTAGTAAGGTTGATAGAAAAAATAGAGCAGCATAATCTTCATGTTTTCTATTGAACATCCTCTTTCCTATTCGAATTGCTGTCTGATGAATATTTGTACTTTTTATGAATATATCCTCTGTGTGATTCACAACTTGTGGAATGGAAACCGTGGCTTCTTTCTTTTGTTCGAGAATGCCAAAATGATCTTCAAGGATTCCTTTTGTCTCATTGTTGGTCTTTCCGCTGATGAATAAGACACAATTTGATGCACCAAAATAGTCAGCATGATACTGTCGGATGTCTTCAAGTGCTAATGTCCTGAAAAGTGCTTCAGAACTGTTGTATCCATATGGATGATCCTCACCAAAGATTTTCTCTGTTAACTCTCTATAGGCAACAAATTCATCCTTTGCAAGATCAAGTTGCAAGTTTTGAATACTGTTTTCTACATAATTATGGAGTTCTTCCTGTGGGAATTGAGCTTTTCGAATGATATCAACGACCAGAGCTAAGACTTTTGGGAAATATTTTGACAAGCTGAGTAAGATGATTCTCGTATCATCAAGATTGGTCACGGTCTTCATCGTAGCACCGTAAAAATCAAACTCCTCTGCTATTTCTACTGAGGATTTGTCTTTGGTTCCTTCTTTTATCAGATAAGAAACTGCTTTGGAGACCATTTTTTTTGGTTCATAAGGTCTGCCAGCCTTGAAAACAATTTCCAATTTGATAACATCCTGGATGGCGTTACCGACTTCATATACTTCAATTCCGTTAGACAACTGGTAATTATTGACCTGTAGAAGAGGAACATCAGTAATTTCCGTTATTATTGGGCCTTGTTGTCGATCGGGCTGATTCATTAAGAGTTTTTATGATATATTGTTTATAGAATACAGCAAATTCAGCTATTTTCGATTTTTGAACGAAACGTCCTTAATAAGGACCTAAACCTATAAAGATTCAAATGAAATTTAGCGTTTCATCGTCTGATTTATTATCAAAATTGTCTTTGGAAATAGGAGCTATCAGCTCAAATCCTGTTCTGCCAATATTAGAGGACTTCCTATTCAAAGCTGAAGGGGACTCTCTAACAATCGCAGCAACAAATTTGGAAACGACAATCATCACCTCATTACCCGTTAATGTGGAAGAAGAAGGTCAAATTGCAATTCCAGCCAAAATTCTACTCGACACATTAAAAGCCCTGCCAGATCAGCCAATTAACTTTGTCATTGATGACGAGTCAAGAGCAATTGAAATAACATCTGCATTTGGTAAGTATAAGTTGAGTGGTGATAATTCAGCAGATTTTCCAGAAATTCCTTCTGAAGAAGGGGTTGACAGCATTTCTATGTCTGCAGCCAGTTTACAAGAAGCCATTACAAAAACAATTTTTGCGACTAGTAATGATGAACTCCGTCAGGCCATGATGGGTGTTTATGTACAAGTAGATTACGATAATGTTGTCTTTGTAGCTACTGATGCACACAAATTGGTGAAGTACAGTTTTGGAGATGTCACTAGTAGTGTGACACAAAATTTTATCGTACCAAAAAAAGGATTGACTCTGCTAAGGGGTGCCTTATTCAGCGACGTTAACGTAGATGTTGCTTTCAATCAAACGAATGTCTTTTTCACCTTTGAGGATACCAAAGTGATCATCCGACTGATTGATGCAAAATACCCAGATTACAATGCCGTGATTCCAGTGAATAACCCATATTTGCTCACAATGGGAAGGAAAGATTTACAGAATTCCCTCAAAAGAATCGCGATATACGCCAATAAAACAACCAACCAAGTAGTCCTGAGTCTCGATCAAGGAAGTCTTACTATCTCCGCTCAGGATTTGGATTTCTCTAATGAAGCAACAGAACAGTTGACTTGTACCTATGAAGGAGATCCGATGACTATAGGTTTCAATGCGAAATTCCTTATTGAGATGCTCGGTATTATGGATACAAATGATATCCTATTGGAATTGTCCACGCCAAACAGAGCAGGTGTATTGTTACCAGCAGAACAAAACGAAAATGAAGTATTGTTGATGCTCGTCATGCCTGTGATGATGAGCAATTAATCTCTAGGATCATGTCCAAACCGTTTAAAACCGGATTGTTTTTTGGATCGTTCAATCCCGTGCATGTGGGACATATGATTATTGCCAATTATCTCGTCGCACACTCTGATCTAAAAGAAGTGTGGATGGTAGTCTCTCCTCACAACCCACATAAACCCAAGAAATCTTTAGCAAGAGATTATGATCGTTTGCATTTAATGAATCTTGCAATTGGTGACAACCCGAAAATAAAGGCAAGTGATATAGAATTTTCTTTGCCAAAGCCTTCATATACCATTGATACATTGACCTATGCTCGCGAGAAATATCCAGACAAAACATTTGTCTTAATCATGGGAGGCGACAACCTTGCGACACTCCACAAATGGAAGAATTACGAACTCATTCTTAAGTACTACGAAATATACGTGTATAACCGTCCTGGATATGAAAAAGGCGAATTGTCCAATCACCCAAAGGTCAGTTATATGGATGCTCCATTGCTCGATATCTCGGCCAGCTACATCAGGAAATTGGTCAAAGACGGAAAATCTATAGAGTACCTCGTACCAGATAAAGTCAACCAGTATTTGAATGAGGTCCGCATCTATAAGGATTTACAATCATGAAGGCTCTTCTAGATGATATACGGTTTTTACTACGTCCAGATCTTCGTCTGAATCAACTCAAATTGATCGCAAGAGAAAATGGCTTGAAACTAAAAGCTAGAAAAAATCTGGATAGTGATGAGATTTCAAAATTCCAGTTCGAGTTATTTAATGGGCGCTCAGGGAAGCGAATGAAGGCTATCCTGTATATACCCGTAAGGGGAATAATCGGTTCAATTCGAGTATATGATTTTCATTATTTTGGTGACCTTGGCACGAGTACGACTACTGTGTTTGAGTATCACAATCCATCATTTCGTTTCCCAGCATTTAAGATTAAACCAAAGTCATCTTCTTTTTTCAAGTCTTTTTTTGAAGAAGAAGAGCCAGTTATTCAGACGGCGACACCAGAATTTCAAGCCAGTTATACGGTACATACATCAGATGCATTTAAGCTAAAAGAAAAGCTAACGGAAGAGTTCCTGGACAAATATGGTGATGAAGGAGGATGGTTTTTCGAAGGGGCTGGTCCTGCCATGATATACTACAAACACAAAGATCAAATAGCATCAAATCGATTAATGGAAAGAGTAGAGCGTTTTGCTCATTTGATGCACGATATGGAAAATGGGAAGACGTTTATTAATTGAACATTACATTTCTGTTTTGTGCGTACTTATAATCCTTTGTCTTCTTTTTACATGCAGGCACATGACTAATGGGTTTTCCAGATTTTAAATCTCATTTCATTTTGAGGATAATCTACCGTTACTCTATCCAAATCAATCTAACGCTTAACCGAAAATACATCAAACAATTAGTGTATCTGAAGGACTGATTTTTCTGATAATCTTATGGCCTTTTCACACTGTAATAAATAGTTGAATGGAGCAGATACACGAAAGGAATTTTTGATTCAGTCATATTTGTTACCATTTAGACACAGTAAACAAAAGATTTGCTCATTACATAATTAGTGTAGATAATTTACTTCCTTTGAGCTTGAATAATCAACATCAAAAATGGCGATGATTGATCTTGATGCTTTATGGCGCGAACTATTACACCTTAAAGAGTTGCCCCAAGACTCTGGCATACTTGCTTGGTCCTATGGGAACAATGGTTTTGAAGCCTTTACTGATCAAATTGACAATAGTTCTTCAACTGCCGTTGCTTGGTTAATAAAGAATGATCATCAAGCTAAATGCAATTGGGATGGATGGGATTGCATAGACATTCCAATTGGTGGCTTTACATTGCACTATCTACCTCATATATCGAAAGAAACATTACACGAATTCATACACTATTGGCCATTGGCGGTCATTCACAACTATCATTCTGAAAAACCCTTTGTGATTGTGCATGTAGCATCTAGTCTTGATGGAAAAATCGCAACTTTAAATGGCAACTCTAAATGGATAGGTAATCCTGAGAACCTGGAACATGCACATAAACTGAGGGCACTATCAAAAGGAGTTTTGGTTGGTGCAAATACAGTAAAAAATGATTCTCCCAAATTGAATGTGAGAAATGTCATGGGAAAAAACCCAGTTCGATTTGTCATAAGTAATGAATCGACAGATTTAACAGCCTTAGAGCAAATGACGGGTATAAAATCTTACTTGCTCCGCAATTCAAAATTTAAAGTGCCGCATATCAATGACAACTTTGATGATGTCATATTCTTTGAGTCTTTTGATAAAATCTGTAACTGCTTTAAAGAGAAAAATATTTCTACATTATTAATAGAGGGAGGTTCACAAACGATAAGTTCTTTCTTGAAAGAGCATTTGGTAGACGTCATACAAATTCATTATTCCCCAATCATTCTAGGTAGTGGAAAAAGTGTATCAGATTTACCTCAAATAGATACTATTTCAGATGCAATAAAATGCAATGAAACGATTTGGACTCCTATTGGGAACTCATACATGATTACAGCAAAATTATGAGTTGTCGTTCATTGTGGCATATCAACAACAAAGAGTCAATCATTAAAGATGACGAACTTGAATCTCTTGGTGATAAATCAAGATTGCTTGATGCGAGATACTCCATGATATCTACTGGGACTGAACGACTGGTTTCTCTTGGACAAATCAGTAACAGTCTGTATGAACAAATGAAAGTGCCATACATGAAAGGGACTTTTGATTTCCCCATAAAGTATGGTTATTCACTTGTAGGCTCCTCAGCAAATGAACATTTTCATGTCATGCACCCACATCAAAACAAAGTTAATGTCAAGGCTGATGAATGTTATAAATTAAGTGCTGAAAACGCCACACACCGATACACACTCATAAGTAATATAGAGACTGTTATAAATGCTATTTGGGATGCACAAATTGAAGACACGCACTCTATCGCAATTATCGGTTTTGGAAACATAGGTTCACTACTTGCCACAACTCTCAAACATTATTATCATATAGAAGCAACTGTATATGAAACAAACAACTGGAGATACAAGAAGGCTATCGAATTAGGTTTTGATACAAGTCAGTCAAACGAAGAAAAATATGATATAGTCTTTCACACCTCCGCCACTTCAGGAGGAATGCAGAAAGGCATTGACAGTTTAAAGCTAGAGGGTAAATTGGTTGAATTAAGTTGGTTTGGTTCAAAAAAAGTAACTATGGAATTGGGCCATTCTTTTCACTACAATAGACTAAAAATAGTAAGTAGTCAGGTATCTCATATACCAAAACGAAAACCTGAAGAAACATATTTAAGTAGAAAGAAACTGGCAGAAGAGATACTTAACTTAAATGCTTTTGATTTACTTGTAACGGATTTTATCAAGTTTGAAGATGCTCCAGTATTCTTTTCTGAATTGAGGAAAGGATTACACAGAGAAGGATTGATTTGGATTATTAAATATTAATAAAATGTACGCAGTAAAAATTAGACGGTCTATTATGATTGCCCATTCTTTAAAGGATCCATTTTTTGGTCCTGCACAGAATTTACATGGGGCAACCTATGTAGTAGATGTTGAATTTATTAAAGAGGAATTGGACGAACACAACGTTGTTATTGACATTGGATTTGCTCATTCTGCCACTCAAGATATTCTCAAAGAATTATCTTATCAAAACCTGGATGATTTAAAACAATTCGAAGGAAAATTAACAACTACAGAATTTATAGCAAGATATATCCACGATAGAATTAAAAGTGCTGTAAGTGATGTTTTTCATGGAAAAATAAAAGTAGAACTGGGAGAAACACACGATGCTTGGGCGAGTTATACTGGATAAGTAATAAATGGAATTGTCGGAAAATATAGACTTAATCAAGAAGTGGAATAACTTCCATGCACTAATTGTTTTGCTCAGCTTTGGCATGACCTTAGTCATTCGCAATACTATAATATTAGCAGTTCCAGCTTTGCTTTCATTTCTCTTATACATAAAACTAAATATAGGAACACTGAAAAGGCTTCAACCACTAGGAGGATATGCTAATATGGTTACTACAGTTCGTTTAATAATCATACTCTTGTGCATGGCCTTATGGCCATGGATATCTAATTCTCTATTCTTAATAGGTCTAATTATTTTTGTAGTACTCGATTTGCTTGATGGTTATCTGGCGCGTAACTTCAATCACAACACCATATTTGGTCAATATTATGATATGGAGGTAGATGCAATATATGTACTATTTGTTTGTGTTGTCCTGTATTTTAAAGAGATAGCTGATCTTTGGCTTTTGCTTCCGGGATGTTTACGTTATGTTTTTGCACTTTATATATGGAATCTAAGTAGTAAAAGAAAAATTATTGAAGAAGGAAGGAAACAATATGCTGCAGTAATTGCAGGATTATTTTTTATATCTCTTCTTATTTCTGTAGGAATACAACATACACTTCAGGACATCCTACTGATTATTTCAAGTTTACTAATTGTTCTTTCATTTTGTATATCCTTTTATCAATTGCATTTTTCATGAAAGTCCTATTTGTTAACGAAGGTAGTTTGGATACTGTATCTGGTGGATACATATACAACAAGAAAATAATCAACTATGGAGTTTCAAAAAACATAGACATTACATACTCTGATAAAATAGAAAAATCTAATTATGATCTCATCATTGTAGATAGCCTATATTTAAACAACTCTCATATAGATTATGATTCGATTTTCAAGAAAACAATATTTTTAATACATCAACTACCTAACTCTATTCTAAAATTGGACGGGAAGCAATTAAGCTTTGCGGAGAAAAATCATTTTCGATATATTGTTACTGGTCAGAAAGCAAAGGATGATCTAATTATTGAATGGAAAATCACACCTGATAATATTACTGTAATTGAACCAGGAATAAACAAAGGGTGGAAAAGTAAATCGAAGCATAGTAAACAAATAAAAAAATTGATATTGGCAGCAAACTATGTTCCGAATAAAGGCTATGAATACCTTCCTGAATTAATTGAAAAATTACAGCAACATTCTTGGTCATTAGCTTGTTATGGAAACCAACATTTGAATTCTCCATTCTACTATAAGCTCAAACAGTCCATAGAAGAAATAGATCAATCGAATAGAATTGTGTTACACGACTCCATAAGCAATGATGAATTGAATGATCGAATGTTAGATTCTGATTTAATGCTCAGTCTCTCAACAAGTGAGACCTACGGTATGGCAATTAGTGAAGCATTGCATACCAATTTACCAGTATTAATATTTAAAACAGGAAATTGGAAAACATTTCAAAAAAATTCTTTATCAGTAGTAGTCGAAAATAAAAACATCAAAGTATTTACTAAAACCTTAGATCGTTTACTTTCAAAATCCAATCCTTTTACAATGATAAATGGCCAGACGAAAATGCGGTCATGGGATATTGTTGGGAACGAATTTTTCAATTTTTGTAGAAAATTATGCAGTGATAATAGCAATTAAAATAGTGACCATATTTTTCTATATGACTCTGTTGCTTGAATTAACAGTTTGGCATATTCCTAGTGTTGCTTCTTCGGTAAATATATTTCAGAAAGAAAATGATCTTAAGAAATACTATTCTTCCAAATTTCAACAAATTTTTGAGTGGCCAATATTACTCAAAGTAGCCATATTTGTTATACCGCTAATTCTGATATATATAGCTTACTTTATACCGATTGTATTTGTTTTTAGCAGTGAGCAGCTATCACATGAAGATGGGTATTTGATAGCTATGATAGGAGTAGCATTGATTCTGATCGGAAGACTAATTAGTTTCAACTATATTTTTACGATTCGAAAGCAGAATAGACAAAAGGATAATTCCTTCACACTTCATACTGGTGGTATGTTTGGTTTCTCCAGAAATCCTGGATTACTGGGCCTATATATTAGTTTTATCGGATTTTTGTGTATTATTCAACAATTGTTTTTTTTAGCCCTATTGCTTGTATATTTTGCCCACATGCATTTTAAAGTATTAATGGAAGAGGACTTTTTAAAAAATAAATTTCATCCAAGTTATATGGCATATTTTAAAAAATCGAAAAGATATATATGACGACAAGAGATATTAAGCAAGAAAATGTAGAGAAGTGGTTCGATAAAACCTACAAACAAAGAGGTGAACTATATTTACGTCCGGTCAAAGCTTATTACATCTTTTTAGAACTTTTAGACATACATGCTGATACTCGAATTCTTGATGTGGCATGTGGACTAGGTAGATTGCTGGAAGCCGCAAAAGACTATTCATGTGATTTGTATGGCATCGATTTATCTTCAGTTGCTGTAGAAAAAGCAAAATTGAAATTACCAGGTGCAACAATCAAACAAGCGAATGCCGAAGATCTTCCTTTCGAGGATAATTATTTTGAATATGTTACTTGTCTGGGTTCGCTAGAAAGGATGCTTGATAAAGACCGGGTATTAGCAGAAATTCAGCGAGTAACTAAACCAAATGCTAAATGTTGTTTTTTGGTAAGAAACGCCGATTCCTTTTCATGGAAATATGTAAAGAAAAAACTTGGCTTAAGAAATAAGGAAGGAAATCAAGGCGCTAGAAATCTAGAAAGTTGGACTTCATTATTTACATCAAATGGCTTTAAAGTTGATCAAGTTTTACACGATCAATATCCACTACAAAAAAGAAAAAAACTACTTTCTCTTGGCTTTAAAACTATTGACTATAAAAAATTAACGCCTACAAATAAAGATATAAATGAGGCAAATGAATTCTTATTTATACTTAGTAAATCGTGAATAATCCAGTAGAAGACATATACAATACTTTATTCGAATTTGAAAAAAGAAGGGATAAGAAAGGGGAAGGTTATCCAATACACAAGAAATTGAAATTTGAAAACCCGGAGATAACAGACATTTATCAATGGCTAATTAAACATATAGATTTTTCATCTTGTACTAAAATACTTGATGCGGGTTGTGGTGTTGGATTTGGGACCTTGCTGATTGCACAGCATACTAAGGCATCATTAACAGGCATAAGCATAAGCGACCTGGAAATTGACCGCGCTAACAATAATGCTTTGCAGCAAAACTTAACGGATAAGGTAAACTTTTATCAAGCAAGTTTTGAGGAGGCGCCAGGAGAAAATTACGATATGATTATTGCAATTGAGTCCTTGAAACATAGCTATGATTTAGAAAACACACTGCCAATTTTGGTTAGCAAACTATCGTCTTCTGGAGTACTTATTATTATAGAGGACTTTTATACAGGTCCTCCAAAGTATCATTTAGCTGAAGCCTACAATAAAGACTGGAATTTAAAATCTGCTTATCGATATGATGATTATACAAGCCTTTTACATCCAACAAAGATTATAGATTTGACTCCAAAGATGCCAAAGAAAAATTCACTTGCTTTGGTGTTACGTCAATTTTGGCTAAATACGCTTAGTCTATTTAATCGTTCTAACAAACTATATAAGATATTTAGAGGCGGCATCTACTTAGATCGACTATACAGTGAAAACAAAATGGAATATGGTTGTTTAATGTATGCAAATAATTCAGAGGATGCTTAGAATTCACGCATCGTATCATAAATGTTTGACAATGTTCTTTTTAAGAACATGCTCATCGGCACTAAATAAAACTTCTATTATTCCATTTAATGCCTACAAACACTTTGAAAGTATAGAAGGACTTTTTTACAACCAATCACACAACTATTATCTCAGTTCGATAAATAGCTTTGCACTCAACACGAATAATTTATCTGGCGACTATAAAATCACAAGATTTATCAGAGATCCTCGCGATTTAATTATATCGGGATATTTTTATCATAAAAGAGGCGCAGAACCTTGGTTTAGGTTTAAAAATCCAACACAAGCTTATTGGGCGGCCATTAATGGTAATGTTCCAAAAGGACTCAAACAGAATAGTACATTTGCTGAATACTTGAATTCACTTACTAAAGAAGATGGAATACTTGCAGAAATGGAATTCAGAAAATTTCACTTAGAAAGTATGCTTGACTGGTCTGATGATGATCCCAATATCAAATTATTCAAGTATGAAGATGTCATTAACAATCAAGTATCCACAATGGAACAAATTGTGGATCATTTAGAGATACATGGTGTGAAGAAAAAGAAAATATTGTTTTTTGCCAATCGATATGCGCTCAAAAATAGAAAGAATGATAAACACATAAGAGACCCTAAAGCCGGTCAATGGAAAGATCATTTTACAGAAGAAATGAATGAGGTCTTCATAGCTAATTATGGTAAAGTACTTGAAAAATATAATTATCCAAAATATTAATTTCTATTCTGGATTACAATAAATGAATAGCAATATTACATGAGTACCGGAAGATTGTTTAACCAAAATAACACCTTAACTACAATATTCTGGTTTTCCATATTGAGTTTTTTACAACCTGCAATCAACGTATTACTTCTTCCACTATATCTAATTAAATTAAGCCCGGAAGACTTTGGTATTTTAACAATGGTTGGGCTAATATCAGGACTCTTAAGTATCATTATTGGACTGAAACTAGACATGGCTGTACGGACATTTTATTTTGACTATTACCAAGACGAAGTAAAACTGAAAGAATACCTGGCACAAATTTTCACTTTGGTACTGCTCTCCTCTATAATTGCATATAGTGTATTATTATATGCAGGACCATATTTATTCAACTTAGTATTCAAGTCTGATAAGATCACCTTTTATCCCTATGGAAGTATAGCCCTTGCTTCTGTGCTTATGAATTTGTGTTGTAGCATTTACTTTATTTATCTCAAAAACAAAGTGTACATCAAAAAATTCATGCTTTACTCCATAACAGCTATGGTTATAACAGTGTGCACACAAGCCTACTTGATTCTGATCTTAGATATGAAGATTATGGGCGTGCTTTGGGGAAGTTTTGTATCATCTTTATGCGTCTTTTTACTTGTTATAATTAACAACAGTCAATTGATCACTTTCACTATTCCGTATGACAACTTAAAACCTTCCTTATTGTTTGCGTTGCCTTTAATCCCTTTCTCATTTCTTTTTTTCTTGGAGAACCGTATTGACAATTTTGCATTGGAATATTTTATGTCTTTGGAAGAAGTAGGAATATATGGCATACTAATAAGCATAGTTGGGCTTTGCAAACTAGTACTAGGTGCAGTTGACAATGGGATCAGACCATATCTTTATTCGTTACTCAAACGTAATGTGAAAAGCGAAAACCATACCTTTAACTCACTCCGCTTGTTGTACATTGACATAGGACTTCTTTCAATGAGTGGTGTCATTGCCATTGGCCTAAACCTTAACCTGTTTACTGACAACCCTAAATATTTGGAAATAGAAAAGTATGTGGTAGCAGCAAGTATTGCAATGATCCCATTCATACTGTATCGATTCCTAGGGTTGATACTCGTTTATCACAAAAAGTCTATTGATTTGTCAAAAGTCGCCTTTGTGAAGGTGTTAATCGTAGGACTTTTGTTATTTATTTTTATTCCACTTTATGGAATATACGGAGCAATTCTTGCTGTGGGACTGTCTCATATTCTCAATTTTTTTATTTTTAGAGGATTGGTTTCAAAGATGAGTTCATTTCCTTTATTATATCGCAAGCATTTTGAAAGAATAGCTATATTCTTTCTGGTTGTAATTGGAGGTTACTATCTGTTGGGCAATGAGTTTTTAGGCATATTTGGCATAGTACAATTCATTATTGTAAGTGCTGTATATTGCTTTCTTGATTGGAAACAAATTATAGCATTGACAAAATTAGATTTGAGCAGTTGATGGAAGATTCGGCAAAAAACAACATATTTATCAAAGTAGCGGAGATTGTTATATGGCTCTTAATCGTGCTTGTTCTAGCCAATTATATTTTACTTGGAGCTTCATTTGATGGTGCCATGAATCTTCTACCAGCTAAGAATCTAGCTTTACACGGAGATTACTATTCCTATTATTTTCGATCGTACTTTGCCTATCCAATTCAAACACGCTTTACGTTACAAATGCCATCGGCTTTAGTTTATTTTTTATTTGGTGTCAATCGTTTTACCTACACCTTGGTTCCAGCTTTGTATACCTTGGTCTTTTTATGGCTCACAAAGAAACTATTGGTCTATCTATCGGGAGATAAACTAGCGATACTCTTTCTTCCTCTGTTTTTACTTATTCCAAGGTTTATTCAAGTTGGTATAAAAGGCTGGGGTGAAATCATTGCCTTTACCTTCGTTTTGGCTGGATTATATGTGTTAATAAAGGGAAAGAATAAGAAATCAAAACGCTACCTAATTTGTGGAATTTTTGTTGGTATCGGTATTGTCACAAAAACAATCACTTTAATCGTACTTCCTGCATTTTTCATTCTTTATGTTTATGATTTTTGGAAATCAAAGACGACTATAAAAGCAGGGTTTCAGTTTCTCCTTGGTTTACTTATTCCGATACTTTTATATTCCATTTTTCAGTTTGTCTTAATGGGTCCAGAAAATTATAGTGTTTGGGCCAACAGTCAAATAAACGGTACAATAACACAAGCAGGAGTGTCTGATGTACAAAATTGGGAAAAAAAGGATCCCCTTAAAGAAGCAGGGATTTTCAGTCAGGCTATAACGAGATATAAGCTTACTGCTGAGGTTGCTAAACTCAATCCAATAGCATTCACAACACTGTTGCTTCTGTTTTATATCGGAAGCATATATTTTCTGTGGTCAGATACGGTTAAAAAAAGAAATAAACGATTCCTGCTGTTTACCCTTGTACTCTGTTCAATTTATTTTATTTGGTGGTTCTTTATGACACCTTATGTGAAAATGTCAACCTTAGGCAAGTTTAGAAGAGTCCTTCCAGCATTTATTTTTTTAGTTATGGGTCTGTGTGTGTTGATTTCACTTATTAAGAATATCATTGATAAAAGAAACAATAGATTGGGATCAATATTCTTAATTGGATCTACCATTTTCTTGTCTTTACTACTATTTTCGAAAGACAATTTTAATGACATTACATTAAATCCCAAGCGATATTTTTCAACACCAATTAAAAATAAACTAAAGAAAAGAAAAGCGTTTAATGATACAATAGATAAATTAATTGATTCTGGAGCTAAAGTATTCGGGCATGGGTACAAACACTCGCCAGGTATAGCTTTACAAATAAATGGACATTTAGAGAACATCTTTAGCTATGATATTGATGAATTTTTGATATTTCGAAATAAGTATTTCGTTCTTGATGCTTATTCTATGAGTACAAATACATTTAGCGGATTTTTAGATGCTTTCGAAAACGAAACAGTATCAGTACTGAAAAATAATAAGGGGAAAGTAATATCAAAATTAATCAAAATAAGCGCTCTAAAGGAGTTTCCTATAAAGGACAAAAGTTTGCTAAAAGGATGCATAGACGATCTAAAAAACTACCCTTTAGTTAAAGGAAAATTAAATAGTAAGTGGTACCTGCCTGTAGCAAGAATTCATATGAAAGGTGGTACTAATTGTGCCTTAGGAGTGACTACATTGTTTATGGCTGACAATGGATATTATTTTGATGGAAGTGGCGATTATAGAATTATATTAGAAGACCGATATCAAGTAGCTTCGGGTATATTAAAGAAGGGACAAAATAAAGTATACTTCAAAATACCAAAAGAAATTCAGAATCTAGAGAGTTATGAAATTAAGGTAATGCTAGATTCATATTACTTTGGAGCAAAGAGATATTTTGGATTCATTTGGGATGATGTCTGTTTAAAATGTGATAGTTAAACGAATGAAATTATTAATTCAAATACCATGTTTGAATGAGGAAACTACTCTGCCTTTGGTACTTAACGATATCCCAAAAGTTATCCCTGGTATATCCACAATAGATGTATTGGTCATAGATGATGGCAGCACAGACAATACAGTTCAAGTTGCTAAGCAATACAATGTGGACCATATCATTCAAAATATTTCAAATAAAGGTTTGGGTAAGAGTTTTGCTTTGGGAATGGATTTTGCCACAGAGAACAACTATGATATTTTGGTAAATACAGATGGGGATAATCAGTATCCTCTTAAGTATATAAACGAATTAATACAGCCAATTTTAGATAGAACTGCAGATATCGTCGTAGGTAATCGTCAGACATCTCAAGTGACACATTTTAGTGTTTTTAAAAAATTCTTTCAATGGCTTGGTACAAAAGTTACTATTCTTTTGTCTGGTAATAAAAATATAGCTGATGCAGTTTCAGGATTCAGAGCTTATTCAAGAAACGCAATGCTAGAACTCAATGTGACCTCAAGTTTCTCTTATGTACTTGACAACACCATTCAAGCAAGCAGTAAAAAATTAACTGTACAATCAATTCCTATTGAGATCAATGCTCCTACCCGTCCTTCTCGTCTATTTGCTAATAATTTTCAACACATTCGAAAATCAGGTATCAGTTTGATTCGCACATTTGCACTATACAAACCCTTGAGGCTTTTTATAGGTTTAGCTATAGTTTTATTTATTATTGGAATGATTCCTATCGTTCGATTTATGTTTGATTACATATTTGCTGATGGTAGGGGGAAGATTCAGTCACTTATTATTGGTTGTACAATACTATCTGTCAGTATGAATTTTTTTGCATTGGGTATGATTGGCGACTTATTAAGTAAGAACAGAGCACTCACAGAAAAAATATTGAAGCACCTTAAAAAATAACGTTTACTTTTTGAAAAAGAAAATTCTTGTCACTGCTTCATCTTATCCATCGAGTGACATAGATAATACAGGTATATTTATAAAAGAATTTTGTCAAAACCTTTCTTCCAATTATGACATTATCTTACTTACTCATCACTTAAAAGGCCAAAAGAAACATGAATTTCACGATGGTGTTGAAATCGTTCGTTTCCCATTCCTCCCATTTGGTTTATTCCATTCTTCATTTAAATATGGAGTCTTTGCTGCATTTAGTAAAAACTTGTTTCTATTTGTTGTATTTGCACCACTTTATATACTTATGCAAATCGTTTATATCTGTCGAATTGTATCCAATAATAAAATAGAACTTGTTCATGCTCATTGGTTAATTCCGCAAGGATTTTGCGCAGTGGTTAGTAGTAAATTTATAAAGCAAAATTTTAAGGTGCTTACAACTATTCATGGTGCTGATATTTTTGCATTTAACAATAGAATAAGTGTTGCACTAAAAAAATATGTTCTTAAACATGTTGATGCAATTTCTGTCGTCAGTAATCATATCAAAAATGAAGTGGATCCTCTTTCTAATAAACGTGACATACATGTATTACCTATGGGAGTGTTCACAACAGAGTTTGGCAAACACTTGGACAACAATACACTAAAAGCAAAATATGTCTTAAATGATAATCCGCTGTTACTATTTGTTGGTCGCTTAACCGAGAAAAAGGGTGTCATATATCTCCTTAAAGCAATGCCCAAACTTATCGATTCTTATCCTGGTATTATGCTATTAATTGTTGGTGATGGAGTTCAATTTGACGAACTCAATGAATATGTTTTTGCAAACTCTCTTGAGAATAACATTATATTCTTAGGGAGTATCAAACATGACCAGTTACCTGCCTATTATTCTGCGGCTGATATATTTATTGGACCATCAATCGTAGCCGCTGATGGTGATAGTGAGGGTTTGGGCTTAGTGTTTGTAGAAGCAGCCAGTAGTGAAACACTTGTCATCAGTACTGATTTTCCAGCGATCCAAGATGTCATTCAACATAAAAAAACGGGATACACGATAGAACAAAAATCGGAGCAAGCAATTTCAGATGCAATCTTATACGCTCTGTCTCATACTGAAGAATCAGCAAAACTAGCCAGTCAGGGAAGACAGCATGTGGTAGAAAAATTTGATTGGACCAATGTGACACAACGGTATACAGAGCTATATGAGTCATTATTGATTCATACATAATACAATAATGTAGTTACTTGTTTTCAAATGTTGTACCACCCTCTAAATACGGTAATTCCAAATCAGGTTGCTGACCATAATATTTGTTGAAGGCTTGCATAAATAATGAATAAAACCCTTCATGTTTAATGGACTGCTGTTTGTCTAATGATGCTTCCAAATGTGAACGGAATCCATTTTCGTAAAACAACTTCAGAAATGAGTTGTTTTTTGTAATGATGTGGATTGGAGTATCCAGTCCATGTTCTGTCTTAGTGATTATTGGTGGTTGGTGATCTCCAAATAAAACAAAAATAGCATTCGGATCTGTATGATCGTTGATAAATTTTAAAAGGACATCAAGTTGATATTCAATTGCCCTTATGTATTTTTCATCCTGTTTAATATTGAGCTTATGCGTTTCTTCTAAATCAATTTCTGTAGAATTCAAATCCTCCCAATCATCAACCATTTTTGTAGGAGACTGAAAAGGTATATGAGAATTGAGCGTGCTAAAAAATGACATTTTTGGTGTGTCAATGTCTTCAGTAAGTTGCTCAGCTTTGTTAATGGTAAATTGATCAGGAGGACAAACTCCTGCTTTCATAAATGATTGAGGAGGACCTGTATATTCAAAATCCTCCCATTTCAATATTCTGTCAGCTGCAAAATTTCTGCGAATTAAATCCCAATCAATTTGCCTATTGTAATTACCAATCGGGCTAACCAATACATTGGTATACCCTTGACGTTTTAAAAAATGGAAAATGGATTCGTACTTTTCAAATGAACTGTTATCCTTAAAGAGAAGATCATATAAATCTAGTTCTGAAAAACGAATGCCATACGTAAATGAAGTATAACTTAACCAGGAACCACCAGCATAAATAGGAGAAGTTGATAGACAGGAAGCAACAGCATAACCATTAGCTGACAAAGCTGATTCGTGTTCCTCGTATTTAGCTCTTAATCTTGCTGAAAATGTATGACTTTGTAACAAAACAGATCCATAAGATTCCACACTAATGATATAAACATTTGGTTTTTCTTTTAATTCAATTTTATCATATAAATTGAATTGTTCAAAGTATGCTTCATCCTTATTTAATAAATAATTATAGCGATTGGAAATCTTTAAATTTTGGACAAAACAATACAGAGGGCTCATGACTGGCCTGAACATAATATGTTCATAAGCAAAACTTCCCAAACGAAAAGCCCCAAGGAATACTATTCCTACAAGAACAAGAACCAATAAAATAGAATGACTCGGTATGGAAATCAGGAATGCAGACCAATTGTAAACAATATAAAAAAGGCCAACTATAATAAGCAAAATTAGAGGTATAAGGATGTATCTGGCATTGTTCGCTACTAGAACACCAACCTTGAGCAAAGACAGATCGCTCTTTAATAAAGGTTTTCTTTTAAGAGCAAATAGAATGATCCCAACATAGATAATATAGATCCAAGAGAATGTCCCAACCACAGCTAGTATCCAAATGAAAACAGCAGAATGAAAGCCAAAAATTTTAAAGACGATCAACAACACAGAATAGTCAAAGACGATACGAAAAGGATCAGACTTGACACGTCGATGAAGAAGTGCAACAAATTTTGACAATAACGTTGAATGATTGGTGTATTTAAAAAGATCGAAAGGGTTAGGATCTTCCTTAATGTTTATCAAGTAGTAGGATAGAAATATCGTAAAATTAAACAGAGCTAAATGGATATAAAAAATCATTTACCGCACTTTTTTCTTATCCATGTAGACAATAGTTGAGGTTCAAGGATATCAGAAAGATGTTAACAAAGATAAACTAATGTATCTATGGAAAGATATAATTCTGCACATGAAGACAAGAACATCTACTTCTCCGACTTACAATTACTTTAGGTCGAATTGGACAGAATAAAGCACCACTGAGTCGTCTTTAATTTGACAGTTTAAAAGGAATTTTATCTGATAACTTTAACGTTAGTGTATTGTCTAACAAAAAGGTTTGAGCCTAAGAATACTATTCTTCCTGTTTTTTGTCCAAACGACATTGTCTTCCCAAGGCGATGCCAAGGACTTCTTCGTTGTATCAGACATTCTGATAGAAGGCAATAAGCGAACAAAAAACTATGTCATTCTGAGAGAATTGGAGTTTCAGAAAGGAGACACGATTTTCATGGATGACGAACTGGACTTGTGGAATGAGAATGAAAAGAGACTTCTCAGTCTAACTATATTTACCCATGTAAAAATAAAGAGAGATACCGAGCTAGCTGATATCAACCAACCCATCATCATTGAAATTCAAGAAAATTGGTTCATATACCCAAATTTCATATTCGAATTAGCAGATAGGAACTTCAATGTCTGGTGGAACGAACAAGAAAAATCACTCGATAGAGTAAATATCGGTGGGCGAATCAACTGGATAAATGTGTCAGGCCACAGAGACAGACTAAGGCTATCCGCTCAACTTGGCTATACAAGAAAAGTCGATCTCGAATACGGATTCCCATTCATCAACAAAGCCAAAACAATTGGAATTGCAGCGGCAGTTGTCTACACAGAAAATAGAGAAATTGGGTATGAAACAATCAGAAATAAAACAACATTTTTTAGCAGTGACGATGATCGAGTAGTCCTAAGGAGATTCAGAGTCGCCAGCTGGGTCAACTATAGGCCAAAATTATATGGCAACCATTTTCTGAAACTCGAATTTCATCGAAACAGCATTGATGACTTTGTTGCCAAAGAACTCAATCCCGATTATTTCTTGAATGGTGAATCTGCTCTACGCTTTTTCAAAATAGAGTATGGTTTTTCTTTTGACAGGCGACGATTTGTCTTCTATCCAGAAGGAGGCTATAATCTTGGAGTAAACATTCAAAAAGAAGGCCTAGGTATTTTCAACGAATACAACAATCTTTTGGTAGAATTGAAAGGTGAACATTACACCAACATTAAAGACAAAGTCATCATAGCAAACCAAGTCAAATTAAAAACAAATCTGATCAGAAGTCAGGTTGGCTTTGCAAATAATACTGGTCTAGGATACAATGGCAATGTTGTCAGCGGTTACGAATTGTTTGTTGTTGACGGAACTGATTTTGCACTGACCAAATCTTCTGTACGATGGAAAATGGTGGATAACTTGGTAGACCTAGATGGCTTCATGCCATTAAGACAATTCAAAAAATTGAATATCAAAGCTTATTTGAGATTTAATCTCGATTCTGGTTTTGTCAATGAGCCTACTTATCGAGAGACTAATTTTTTAAACAACAGGTTGTTGGTCGGCTATGGCCCAGGCATAGATATTATTTTATTTAATACGCATTTGTTTTCATTTGAGTACAGCTTTAATCACCTTGGACAGTCAGCGTTGTTTTTTAGTAATAGTGTTTCATTTTAACACAATGGGTTTAAACCCA
>CAYNMW010000023.1:0-1743 GCA_964398295.1 uncultured Saprospiraceae bacterium
ATTTCATAAAGTTGTAATAAGGTGAATATTCTTTTATTTAGTTTAGACTTTAAATATAAAAATATTTGTAAGTCTAAACAAGAATTAACATGCTTACATATTATAAGAACCCCCATTAATATCAAGTGTAGCCCCAGTAATAAAACCATCATACTCAGAAGCTAAGTACAACACAGCTCTTGCCACATCAGCGGCATTACCTGCTCTCTGAATTGGAATGCCAGTTACGGTTTTAGCAGCAGATTCTTTTGTCGTATGTGTATTGTGAAATGCAGTACCTAGGATAAGACCTGGGGCTACTGCATTTACACGAGTACCTTGTGAACCTAATTCAGCAGATAAAGCGCGAGTCAATGTTAGGATGGCACCTTTGCTGGTAGAGTAGGCGAGAGAACCTGCATGACCACCTTTGCGACCTGCAAGTGATGCTAAATTCACAATGCTGCTGTGTTCGTTTTTTCCGAGATGAGGTGCTGCTGCTTGTGTCACATAGAGCATGGATGTCAAATTTATGTCCATAACCTTATTCCAGAACTGAGTCTCGATCTCGTTTAATTTTTTACGAGCCACAAGGGAACCTGCATTGTTGATTAGGATGTCCAGACCACCTAATGCCTCTACAGATTTTGCTACTAATTCTGTTGCATCTTCTTCTTTAGTAAGGTCGCCACCTATTGCAATTGCTTTTAGTCCTTTACTGGTTGCGTCTTCTGTTAATTGATTTGCGGTGTCACTACTGGAAAAATAATGGATGGCAACATTTGCTCCACTGTCAATGAAATGTCTGGTGATTGATTCGCCAATACCTTGAGCTCCTGCTGTGACCAATACATTTTTGCCGATTAATTTATTGTTGCTTGCCATGAAAATACGTAGTTAAGTATGATTGAATTTAAAGTGGATGAATGTTATTATCCTTGAATAGCAAATATAGTTCTTTCATTTTCTTGGATACTTTTATTTCTTCTTTACTACAAACGCACTAACTAATGCGACGATCATTCCAAGTGGCAAAACTTCTATGTAGGAGATTAGAATTGCGAATAAAGGATTTTGATACATTTCCTTGAAATATTCCATTTGGGCGGTTACGGCCTCTACTTCATGTGGGGCAGAATTACGTATCACATGTCCAGTAAATACATCTAGAAAATCTGGAGTAAATAAGTAATAGTAAGACAAGCCAACGACAACATAAATAGTAGATGCAAGAAAACACATGAGTGCACCAACTTTAAATGCTTTCAGAAAACTAATCTTACCATTGAGATGATTGTTTCGATACATCCTCAGTCCAACATATAGAAGAGAAAATATAATGATCAACTTCGCATAACCTATGACATCATTTCCTTGAAAATTTGTATCAGCATACATCTTGTTGACCATTATGATCGAATTGGTAGCTAACAACACACCAATCACTGAACCGAAGATGAGGATGGTTTTTTTCATATGTATTGCAAAATAGTAATCTCTATGAAAATAGCAAGTGCAAGTGCAAGTGCAAGTTTTTGACCAAGGATCGATCAGCCTTTTGTTGAAAGTGTCAAATTTATAAAAACACTAAAACACAAACCTAAAAAACTTCAGCTGTAATGAAATTTCACAATTCAACATTCAACATTAAAAATTCAATATGTTAACGATAATGCTATGTGCAGTCTCCGACGAAGGAGGATATGTCAGCATCAGTTAATGTTCTGCATAGTTTTTCATTTCATTCTTAATGTAAATGTCAAA
>CAYNMW010000023.1:1843-9326 GCA_964398295.1 uncultured Saprospiraceae bacterium
GCATCAGTTAATGTTCTGCATAGTTTTTCATTTCATTCTTAATGTAAATGTCAAAATTTGATTCATTAACATTTAGCTTATCATTTAAAAGGTTAAAAAAGTCTTTGTTAGAAGTTCCATATTCTAGAGCATCAATCAATCCCGCAACTCCTTCTTTCTTATAGATATTCTTCATGAGTAATCCTCCTATAACATATCTCATGTCAGACCCATGCTCACCTATTGGAATATCCATCTTTAATTTTGTTATATCTGATAAATCAAATTCGGTGTTAGTTTGTAAAAATGTTTTCAATTTACTCAAATGATGATCTAAAGAATAATCAGATTTGCCTCCGAAAAATGTAGCTATTCCTTCTCCTACCCAAAAATGAGGATCTTTGGGAACCACATGATAGGTATAAAGATGAACTAATTCATGAGGAAAATAGGAAGAGTTATTTCCTGAGTAAATTGTCATATTTCTCCAACTTGCGATTCCGCCCTTTCCTGTTGGATTATACATACGATTCATATATTCATATCCCCAGGTCCGTGCAATATCTCTTGCATTAGAGGCAACGAAGTAATCAAAATCAAGTGGTAATACTCCAAATACTTCAGACATCTTTAAATTAAACCTACTCATCTGTTCGGCTTCTTCTAATTTAAATTTGTGAAAGGGATGTACATAATAATTTATATTATCAACTTGATGATGAGCAAAAACTGTTTTTAAATATTCAGCACTACTTATTAGAAAATATTTACCATTAATTCTTTTCGCATAAACCGCTGATATTACATCCAGATGTATTTCCCCCGATTTATCAATATGCGAAAATGAACTTATAAGTGACCAATGGTCGTTTTGAGCTTTAAATATTCCGATTATTTTGCATTGAACTTTATGTCCACGATCTTTAAGGGAATTTATTCCGAGTGCCCAAAAGTTCTCATCAGGTACGTCCATGTTTTCAAATGACCAATAAGGTGAATTTGTGTCTTGAAACGATCCTTCATTAATGTAGTTTTTCCATAATTCTATAAGTTGCTTCTCAACTTCACCATCAGCATTAGAAACTTCTTCGTGAATTAGAAATTCAAGCTTCGCTGTATTTTCATCTATTCCATTTTGAGCTAAACAAATAGTGTCACTTAATAGAAATAGAATCAATAAAAGATGCTTCATTTTTATTTTTTAATTACTCATATTGTATAATAGTAGTCCCCGCGCTGAGCGTTTGGATTTTGCGTTTGGCTGCATGGTGAACTGACCTAATGTCTTTTCCTGTATTCTTTTTTTTTTTTTTCTATTATTTCTTCCCAACAATTAGAGTTAGTTAATTGAGGGTCATAGTTTTCCATGGATTTTAATTTTTGTTTGCAGATAATTCATCTATAGCCCCTAATTATCCCTTTGATCCTCTTATTGTAGTACAGACACCCAAGGATAGCTGTACTCATACATTGCATGTCCACTTACAAACTCACCATATACCCAATCTTCGGATCCACCTTGCCGATCAACAACTCTTTATACAAGGGATTTAAGGCCTCAAGAGAATCTATGGATTGGATGTCTATCCATTTGTTCGCATCCTTCATAAAGCTTGTCAATGCTTCTTGTATCAATTGTTCTGCTGTGTCTCTGCCATGTCGCTTGAAATAGGCGACAGCTACATCAGGTGCAAAGAAAAACTTGGAGTTGGGGATTTTTATAGACCGATCTGTTTTACTGTAATCAGTCAGGCCAATTAAAGAACAGAATTTTAGATTGTCATCTAGCTTTTCAGAAAGACTGACAAGTGTTTGTGTATTGCCTGATAGATCGACAATAACAGTAGGTGTGAGTGAGACCTGGTCAAGTTCTTCATAGCCCAATACCGTATCATAGTAGTTTGTGCTTGTGACAAAAGATTTGTTTTTATCTGATGTAAGGCCAATAACAGAAATGGGTTCATGGGATTTATTGGCTGTCAACAATTGGGCGATACCCATTGCTGTTTTGGATGATGCACTGGTCAGGATGATTTGAGTGGCACCAAAAAATTCATTGTGTTTTAGAAAATCATGATTCAGAAATGAGGTGGTATATAAAGGCCTGAATATACTGAGATGGTTGTCTGTTGCTTGAGGCTTAGAAGGCATCTTTGAATAGTTGTTATAGATTGGTGGTAACTGTTGGCGATGAGTGGCTATATCTGTAAAGCCGTAGATGCTAATTTTTCCAGGTTGTACAACCAATTCTGTAGCCATGGGATAATAGCCGTAGAATCGTTCACCTTCTTTTACGTCATCACTCTTGGACTCTGCAACTGTAGCAAATCCCCAGACCGGAATAATACCATGATCGTCTTTTGTAGGAAAGAATTCCCAGTACCGCATCACTGAACCAATGACGGCATAGGTGATGTTGTTTGCAGTCATGGCAAAGCGTTCGACTTTTAGTCGGACTTGACCGGATTCAAGCGCTGCTGACTCCTGGCTAATAATACTACTTTCTTGTAAGTTATCTTTCTGAACTATAAGGGACTCTGTCATCGTATGAAGATACGAATCAAAATGTTGTTGGAAATTGATTTGTGCTATTTAATCTAATCCAATAGGTCTCGATCCATTGCAGTGACAACAAAAAAAAGGCTGCATCAATATACTTGATGCAGCCATTTATTTTCTAAAGTGATTACTTAATATTTCACCATTTTCGTTGATACTGTTCCAAACAACTCTCTGATTGTAATGTAATATAAACCTTGAGGCATTGAGCTTACATCAATTTCAACTTCAGAATTAGAAGGTGGCTGTAGTATTGTTTGTGATTTCATTAATACACCAGTCATGTCTCTGATGTCTAATGTCATTTTATCAAACGATGAAAAGGTCTGCAGATTAATTCTGAGCATATCTCCTACGGGATTGCCATAGATATCCATCCTTGCTAATGAACCGATAACAGGTGGCGAAGCAAACATTACTTCATCGCAAGGATTAGGTGTTGCAGGATTCCAATCTGTAGAGCTATCACCATCACCATCATATTCTAAAGATTCATCTGTTGCGAATGCAGCAACGAAATCATTCGCTGACCAAATATTTGCACCTATAGCGACACTTGATCTATTATGATTTGATGCTCCCCATTCTACATAATCGATAATACTGTCAGAATTACCAAAAGAGGCATTTATATATAATCCCATTTCACCATCAGCCGATTCAACAGATACTTCATCTGCTGCTATTGTAACAATATCTCCTGGAAGTAAATTAAAATTCCCACAAATAGGGGTTAATGTTCCTATTTGATCGTAATTTGGAAAATTGCATATCCAATAATTAGATACGTCAAAGGCTTCTCCACCGATGTTTCTTAACTCAATAAGATTTCCATCAGCTATAATTTCGCTAATCACTATAATCGCAGGTCCCAGAGGTATGTTAACTTGACCACAAGGATTCGCAAGTGCAGTATTCCAATCAGCTGATGTATCGCCATCTCCATCATATTCAAGTGATTCATCGGCTGCAAAAGCATCTACAAAATCACCAGGTGTCCAAAAGCCAGCAGCAACAGCTTCACTCGATCTGCTATGATTTGATGATCCCCATTCCACATAGTCAATCACATTTTGAGGATCAGTAAAATCATTTGTAGAGAATAAGCCCAATTCACCGTCATCAGAGGCTATACTTACCTCATCACCTTCAACAGTTACTGTTTCACCAGGAAGAAGATTGAAGTCACCACAATTGATTGTTAATGTTCCAATTCGATCGTATTGACCAGATTCGCAGATCCAAAAGTTCGAAATATCGAAAGCATCAGTTCCAATATTTGTAAATTCGACTAGATTACCATCAGGTATAATTTCGTTGATCACTATACTCGCAGCGTTTCCTGTTGCTGAACATGCATCTCCATCAGATACTTTATTCACGATTACAGAATTGGAAAGGCTGAAGCAACCTCCAAAGACACTGATGTTTTCTCCAACAGTAGCTCCGGTAAAACTATCTTCAAAACTTAAGTGATAGACCAAACAACTACCTGCTGATATTCCATCGAAGTTTACATCATCGAAAGAAGGTGGTAGACTAAGTATAGTACCCGGTCCATCAGTAACAATAAATTGCGAGTTACTGCCAATATTTCCCGTAAGGGTAATACCATCTGACGGTATGTTATCATCTATCCCATCACCTGCACAAAAAGTGAATGGCCCACCAGTAAGCACGCCACCTTCAGCCACACAATTAGCAGTTGTGGTCCGTGTTACTTCAATGCTGTTAGATAAATTGAAGCAACCCATCAAGCCACTGACATCGGCATCTACTTCAAGGCCAGTCAGACCAGTATCATAGCTTAAATGCCAGAAGAAACATGTGCCTACACCAGTGGTGTCAAAATCAACCAGATCTGGTGAAGACGGTAATCCTAAGATGATACCTTGATCGTCCGTTACCAACCATTGGCTAGAGTCTCCTTGAGCATTTGCAAGTAGGATAGAACCAGCCGTCACCATATCTGGCATGCCATCACCTACAGCGTCGAAAGTAAAAGGCCCGCCAATGATTTCACCGCCATTTGCCTGACAGTCACCTTGCCTTGTACGGATAATGGTAACACTATTTGATAAATCAAAACAACCAGTGAATGCACCAATATTACCATCTAGTTCGAGACCAGTGATATCATCAAAACTCACATTCCAAATAAAACAAGTGCCTGGGCCAGCAGGATCAAAATTTACTGCACTAGGAATAGGCGGTAAACCTAAGATTGTACCCTGGGCATCAGTGACAATCCATTGACTTGAATCTCCCTGAGAATTAGCAAGTCTTATCGAACCTTCATCCAATACATCTGCGATACTGTCATTTACAGAATCAAATGTAAACGGACCACCAATTAATTCACCACCATTAGCCTGACAGAGGCCAGGAACTGATCGCTCAACAACAACAAAATCAGATAAACTATAACAACCCACCAGCTCGTCTATATCTCCATTGATTTCAAGGCCAGTTATATTGTCAAAACTTATATTCCAAATAAAACAAGTACCAGGTCCTGCTGGATCAAAGTCTACTGCACTAGGTGTAGGAGGTAAGCCTAAAATGATACCTTGATTATCTGTTACGATCCATTGGCTGGAATCACCCATTTCGTTCATGACGACTAGTGAATCTGCAGCAATTGTATCTGCTACACCATCACTTACCATATCAAAAGTGAAAGGACCACCTACAAGGTTGCCACCATTTACATCACAAATGAAACCAGCATTACGCATAACGGGAATGGCATTTGACAGTGCGAGGCAGCCATTAAGATCAGTCGTGTTCATTCCAATTTCAAGGCCTGTAATATCTCCTTGAAAGCTCAAATTCCAAAAAAAGCAAGTCCCTTCACCTGTATTGTCAAAATCGAATTCACTAGGTATTGATGGTAATCCGATAATGTTATTTTCATTATCAGTAACAATCCATTGAGTAGAGTCACCCATGATTGCTGATAAAGTTATAGAGCCAAGAGGAATGGTGTCAGCAAGTCCATCACCTACCATGTCAAACGTAAATGGACCACCTGTAAGCATACCTCCATCTACAGCACATATGCTACCAGCTGTACGCGTTACTGGAATGGAATTAGACAAATCAAAACAACCTGTTAAATCATTTATGTCCATCCCAATTTCAAGTCCCATAACGGTATCAAAACTTACATTCAAAATAAGACAAACTCCAGTACCAACGGTATCAAAATTGAACTCACTCAACTGGGAGGGTAGGCCAAGTATTATATTTTGATCATCTGTAATAATCCATTGAAGTGAATCACCCATCGTTCCGGATAAATTTGTAGAGCCAGTAGCAATCGTATCTTGAACGCCGTCGCCTACTGTGTTAAAAGCAAAAGGTCCTCCTGCGAGCACACCGCCATTCACAGAACAAATAGCCCCACCATCAGATGTACGTGTGACTTCTATGGCATTGGATAGATCAAAACAACCAACGAGATCATTTGCACTCATGCCTACTTCAAGACCAGTTACCTCTCCTACAATGCTTAAATTCCAAACAAGACAAATACCTTCACCAGCAATGTCAAAATCAACTGCACTAGGCATTGGAGGTAAACCAAGAATCATATTTTGATCATCTGTAACGATCCATATCGTAGAATCACCAACATTACCGCTTAAGCTAATAGAACCAGCAGCAATTGTATCTCTTATGCCGTCACCGACCATGTCAAAGGTAAACGGACCACCAACAATTGTCCCACCATCAGCAGCACATTGAACATCAGAACTACGTGTTACAGTAATGGGATTGGACAGATTGAAACAGCCTGTAAGATCATCAGTGCTCATGCCAACTTCAAGACCAGTGACATCTCCACTAACGCTTAAATTCCAAACAAGACAAAGACCTTCGCCAGCAATATCGAAATCAACTGCACTAGGCATAGGAGGTAAACCAAGAATCATATTTTGATTATCTGTAACAACCCATATAGTGGTGTCACCCACAGCTCCAGTTAAGCTAATAGAGTTCGCAGGAATAGTATCTCTTATACCATCACCGACCATATCAAAAGTAAAGGGACCACCCTCAAGTGTGCCACCAGCTGCATCACACAAGCCATCAGAGCTACGTGTCACAGTAATCGGATTGGATAAATTGAAGCAGCCTGAAAGATCATTAGCACTCATGCCAACTTCGAGCCCAGTGACATCTCCTCTAACACTCAAATTCCAAACGAGACAAACACCTTCGCCAGCAATATCAAAATCAACTGCACTAGGCATAGGAGGTAGACCAAGAATCATATTCTGATCATCGGTAACGATCCAAATAGAAGTGTCACCCACATCTCCTGTCAGTGTGATAGAGCCAGTAGCAATGGTATCTTGTATGCCATCACCGACCATGTCAAAGGTGAACGGACCACCAGTAAGTGTACCACCAGCGGCATCACAACTTATTAATTCACAAACTTGACCATCGGTCATCTTGTTTATTGTTATTGCATTTGACAGGCTAAAGCAGCCTTGTAAGTCATCTATATTTAATCCCACTTCAAAACCAATTAAACCATCTTCATAGCTTATGTTTTGGACAAAGCAAAAACCAGGATCAAAATCATTAAAATCGAATCTGTTAATTAAATTTCGAAGTTCAATAATATTACCAAGTGTATCAGTAGCAACAAATCTTCTATTAGAACCTACACGACCAGTTACGGAAATTTCACTAGAAAGAATATTATCAGAGATTGTATCTCCCACACAAAAATTAAAAGGACCACCTTGAATTACACCACCTTCGACCTCACAAATAATATTTCGTGTCACTTGTATGGCATTAGATAAGTCAAAGCAGCCAACTAAATCATTTGCACTCAATCCAACTTCAAGACCTGTCACATCACCAATGACACTTAGATTCCAAACAAGACAAATACCCTCACCAGCAATATCAAAATCTACTGCAC
>CAYNMW010000023.1:9426-33285 GCA_964398295.1 uncultured Saprospiraceae bacterium
TGGCGTTCAATCCAACTTCAATCCCTGTGACCTCACCTCTAATGCTTAGATTCCAAACAAGACAAATACCTTCGCCAGCAATATCAAAATCTACTGCACTAGGCATCGGAGGTAGTCCAAGAATATTATTTTGATCATCAGTGACGATCCAAATAGTGGAATCGCCAACGTTATCGGATAAGGTGATAGAACCGGCAGGAATGGTATCAGGAACACCATCACCGACCATGTCAAAGGTAAAAGGACCACCAGCAAGCATGCCGCCATTTGCATCACAAATGCCATCTGAGCTACGCGTGACTTGTATAGGATTAGATAAGTCAAAACAGCCTTCAAAATCATTGGCGTTCCTCCCAACTTCTAGTCCTGTGACATCACCTTGGAAACTTAGGTTCCAAATGAGACAAATGCCCTCACCAGCAATATCAAAATCGACGTCACTAGGCATCGAAGGTAGCCCAAGAATATTATTTTGATCATCAGTAACGATCCATTGAGTTGAAAGACCAATTGCATTGGTTAAGGTTATTGAGCCAGCCGCAATTGTATCTCGAATACCATCACCGACCATGTCAAAGGTAAATGGACCACCAACTAATGTACCACCATCGACAGTACAAATAGCGTCACAAACCTCACCATCTGTTACTCTGTTTACAGTTATCGGATTGGACAAACTAAAACAACCTTGCAAATCATTTGCATTTAAACCAACTTCTGCACCCATCAATCCACTTTCAAAACTCAAGTGCCAGACAAGGCAGACACCTGGACCTTGATCATCAAAGTCTACTGCACTAAATGTTGGAGGTAAACCTAGAATATTGTTTTGATCATCGGTGACAACCCATTGGAAGTTGCTTCCAGAATTTCCTGTAAGTGTTATGCCATCAGTAGCAATTGTATCTGCTTCCATATCTCCAACGCAGAAAGTAAATGGGCCACCAACAAGTTCACCACCTTCTGGCTGAGTACGATTTACAGTTATCGGATTAGATAGACTAAAGCAGCCTTGCAAATCATTTGCGTTAAGACCAACTTCTGCACCCATTAAGCCACTTTCAAAACTCAAGTGCCAGACAAGGCAGACACCAGGACCTTGATCATCAAAATCAACAACACTAAATGTAGGAGGTAAGCCTAATATATTATTTTGGTCATCGGTTACAACCCATTGAGAGTTGGTACCCGAATTTCCTCTAAGTGAAATTGCATCTGCAGCAATTGTATCAGCAACCATGTCACCTACACAGAAAGAGAACGGTCCACCAGCAAGTACACCACCTTCTGGTTGGTTACGGTTTACCGTAATTGGATTAGATAGACTATAGCACCCTTGAAGAGCACTTGTGTTGGCATTGAGTTCTGCACCCATCAGTCCGTCCTCAAAGCTCAAGTGCCAGACAAGGCAAACGCCAGGTCCTGCATCATCAAAGTTAACTGCACTAAATGTAGGAGGTAAGCCTAATATATTATTTTGATCATCGGTTACAACCCATTGAGAATTGGTTCCTAAATTTCCTGAAAGTGTAATCCCGTTTGCTGCAATCGTATCAGCAACCATGTCTCCTACACAGAATGAAAATGGTCCGCCCATCAAGGTTCCACCTTCAGTCCTGCAAATTGCTTGACAAGCTGCGCCTTCAGTCGTTCGATTGACAGTAACTGGGTTAGATAAATTAAAACAACCTTCTATGTTGTTCGCATTCGCACCAACAACAACTCCTGAAACGCCATCTTCAAAACTTAAGTGCCAAAGCAAACAGATACCTGGTCCCTGATCGTCAAAATCGACATCGCTAAATGAAGAGGGTAGACCTAGTATATTTCCAAATTCGTCTGTTACCAGAAATTGAGAATTTGATCCAACATTACCCGAAAGAGTAATGCTGTCAGATGGTATGATATCTGGCAACATGTCACCTACACAAAAATCAAATGGTCCACCACTTAGTGTGCCACCTGAAATATTATTATCTGTCCCAGTTACTCCGGTCACTCTTATTTCATCAAGATCCCAAACAGCAATTTCGCCACCTGCGTTTATCTGACAATAAGGAGTTAACTCAAAAGAGAAAACAGTAGATCGAGTTACAGAGAATTCAGCTAGAGTGCTAAAATCAAAATTCACTAATGTGTAATTGGTAGTTGTATTTATATCAGTTTGTGAGAAGACAGGCTGATCGCCAATAAGCACTCTGACGGAGAAACGAGAAGGAGGATTATTCACCCCTGACCGACCATTGATCCAACTAAAAAATCGTGGTGATTTTTGATAAAATTCAAGGCCAGTTAATGAACCATTAGCTGGCACACGAATGTCAAATCTGACTGCTCGCTCGCTATTGCGTATGAATTCACAAGAAGAATCTGCGTCCACACACATCGCTGGACTGCCATTAACTCCTGGTGTACATGAATGGCTATTTGTTTCCGGATTTCGTCTAAATAGATTATTTCCTACAACGGAAATACCGAAACAGTTTGTTTCTAAACTTGCAAATTCACTGAAATCCTGATTTGTACCAGTAGCATCGGCTAAGCATTGATCCAGTGTAAATAATATTTCTTGTTCGGTTTGAGAAAATGAAATGAAAGCAGTAAAGAAAAATACGATTAAGGGGGATAAACTTTTTTTCATAAGTTTTGAAACATTTAAATGATGGTTTTAAAATCGATAAGATAATCCAATGTTATTTTCAAAATATCTTAAGTATGTTTTTGGGATAGTATTGTTTTGGGAATTTAAAATTGAACTTGCTGTTGTACTATAATTTGTATTTAGTGTAAAAAATAATTGATCAGTTATTGAATAGTCAAAGAACACACCACTGGTAAGTGAAGCGTAATTGTAGTTAAGGCCACTCATTTTATCACTTTCCATTGTTATGTTGCCTATTGCTACATTATCAGTAGAAATTGTCATATCAAATTCTGAAGTTTGACTAAGTATCCGATTATATCCTAGTGCTGCGCGTACGCCTCCTTGTAGTTTGCCGGTGCTAATAAAAGCATAAGAACCAACAAGTCCAACATTGAGAACATGAATGTTCTGAACCGTTTTAGATTCAGTTGCCATTGTTCTTAATGCAGGTGTGTTACTATTGATTGATAGCGCAGAAGTAGATTTAAAGCTGCCAATTGGTGTCATTACATTTATCGGCATTATATAGGTAATCTCACCATTATCAGTCTGAATGTTTGCTTGATTAAATTCAGAATTTTGTTTAAATAAGCTATTGTTTTCAAAGGAATAAAATACTGTTTGTACGCCAACTGTAAAACGATCTGATAAAGAATAATTGAGTTGGCTATGTACCTGATAACCGGTATTGTAATTTGAAAATTGACTCAATGACATATCACTTAATAATTCTGGGTGAGCCATTGCAAAAGATGAATGATTAATACCACTGGTCAATGAATACGATAAAGCCTTAGTGTGCGGCTTGTGTATAGTTACCAATTGGGGTTGTTTTTCAAAATGTGTTTCGTCAATCTGTAAAGAGGCGTTACGTTTACTTCCTAACACAGCAATACTTTCTATAGGAATGCTATTTCTAAAATTAGTTTTATCTGCCATTCCATTGTAAAGTAATTCTGAAGATGGATTAGTAAAAGATTTTTCTTTACTAAGAATAGCTGCACTTATCTTGCTTGAGTAAGGAACACTTGTGCGATTGAATGTTAGATTTAAATCATTATGAATAGAGTTCTTTTCTTTAATTTTTGACTGTAGTGTATTAGGGGAGTCAACTAGCCCTAATGTAACTGATGCGTCTGATTCAGTTGATGAGTTACTATAAGAAGTAGTTTGAGAAGGCTTGAACTTATTTTTGGTTTTCGAATCATTCAGAATATGCTTAGGAATATCAGCAACATCATTTGATCCTTGTGTTTCTAAATCGATAGCATACTCTTGAGTTGCAAATTTATTTTCTAGTTTTTCAAGGGACTCCTTTGCCTGATTCAATTCTTGGTATTGGAAATAGAAAATTGACCCGAGAATACTGCTGAGACCAAGTATAATAAAGCCTAAGAAAATTGCCTTTCTACTGTTAGCTTTTTCTGCTTCAATCCTTTCGAGTGCTATGTCAAACAAGCCATCGCCTGGATCATTCCATTCTGATGGTTTGAATTTAGCAGCATGAAGCGTGCTTCTAAAAAAATCTTCTATTTCTGATTTATCAAATCTGCTCATATGCTCTGTAATTAGTCAAGTATTCTACTTGTCTCTGTAGAATTTTTCTTGCTTTAAAATATTGGGATTTTGATGTTCCTTCTGATATATTTAATTTGATTGCCACCTCTTTGTGTGTAAAGCCTTCAATGGCATGTAAATTAAATACAGTGCGATATCCATTCGGTAATCTCTGAATTAGATTTATTAATTCTGCTGCTGAAATTTGATCAATTGGTGAAAGTCCATTATAAATCATTTGATTATCTGCATTTAGTTCCTGTGTATAATGCTTATGCATTTGACTACGCAGGTATTCCAAACATTCATTCACAATAATCTTATTGGACCATGACTGGAATTTTCCTTTTGAAGGATCAAATTGATGTATACGGCTAATGATCTTTATCAAGCCATTTTGCAACATATCGCTTGCTAAATTGCGATCGCTCATGTATCTCAAACAAATCGTAAACCAACAGTGCTTATACTTCTGATAGAGCTCCTTGAAGGCAACTTCATCTCCTTGTTTACATCGTTGAATTAAATTACTTTGGATCATTTACTAGATAGCGAGCTATCAAATTTAGCATTATATAATATGCGCAAAACCACTTAAATGGTTGCGTTTTCATTCTCATTTTAACCAAACCCACTTACTTCTTTCGAATTATGTCAGCTAGAAGACTTCTAATCGTAGCTAAACGACTAAAGTTCTGCAGCCAAATAACTCGCTTGCTTAATTGCTTTCTTTGCATCTAATTCAGTGGCAACATCAGCTCCACCTATCAGGTGAACTGTCATGCCATTAGATGTTAATTCTTCATGTAATTCTCGTAATGGTTCCTGACCTGCACAGACAACTATGTTGTCAACTTCTAAGGTCATATGCTCTTCATTTACAATCACGTGTAAACCCGCATCGTCAATTTTCTGGTATTCTACATTCGCCAACATCTTCACTTGTTTCATCGCAAGACTTGCACGATGTATCCATCCGGTTGTTTTACCTAATTTTTTACCGTGCTTACCAGCAGAACGTTTCAACAGAAAAATTTCTCTTGGTGATGGTGCTGGTTGCGGAGAATCTGCTAGCGAACCTGGTTTTGTATGGTTCATGTCAACTCCCCATTCTTTCATATATGCTACTGAGTCAAGTGATGGACTAAGGCCTTCATGAGCTAGAAATTCTGCCATATCAAAACCTATACCTCCAGCACCAATAATAGCTACCGATTTGCCCACTGGCGCTTGTCTATATAATACGTCAGCATAGTCCAAGACTTTTGGATGATCTATTCCATCAATATCAACTCTTCTTGGCGTTACACCAGTTGCCAGTATGACTTCATCATAGGCTTGTGACAAGAGTTGATCTGTAGTCGCTTTAGAATTGAGTTTAAGATTGACACCTGTCAATTCTATTTGTTTATGGTAATACCTAATTGTTTCTGCATATTCTTCTTTTCCGGGGATGACTTTTGCCATGTTAAATTGCCCCCCAATCTCAGATTCGGATTCCCACAAATCGACTTGATGTCCTCGTTGAGCCAAAAGGGTAGAAGCAGCTAGTCCTGCAGGTCCTGCACCAATTACTGCAACTTTCTTAGGTTGTAGTGTCGCCGGATAATTCAACTCTGTTTCATAACATGCTCTTGGATTGACAAGGCATGAACACACTTGCAGTGAAAAGGTGTGATCCAGACACGCTTGATTACAAGCAATACAAGTATTAATTTCATCAGATTTGCCTTCCATTGCTTTTATGACAAACTGACTATCAGCTAAGAATGGCCTTGCCATGGATACCATGTCAGCACAGCCATCTTGCAAAATTTTTTCTGCTATTTCTGGGGTGTTTATCCGATTGGTCGCAATCAATGGTATCGTAACTTCACCCATCATCCGTTTTGTCACCCATGCAAATCCTCCTCTGGGCACAACTGTACCAATAGTAGGTACACGTGCTTCATGCCAGCCGATTCCCGTGTTGATGATGGTTGCTCCTGCTGCTTCTATTTCTTTAGCTAATTGTACTGTTTCTTCCCAACTACTACCATCGCTGACAAGATCAAGCATCGATAGGCGATAGATGATAATGAAATGTTCACTTACTCTTTCTCGGACTCTCTTGACAATTTCTATTGGGAATTTGATTCTGTTTTCGTAAGAACCACCCCATTCATCAGTCCGCCTGTTTGTTTTTTTGACAATGAATTGATTGATCAAATAGCCTTCAGAGCCCATGATTTCGACACCGTCATAGCCGACATCCATAGCAAGCTTCGCAGATACTGCATAGTCTTCAATGGTTTGTTCAATTTCTGCAATACTTAATGCTCTAGCTGGGAAAGGGGAGATTGGTGCTTTTGTATCACTTGCAGATACATTTTTTTCTGTGTACCCATATCGACCTACGTGAAGCAACTGTAAGCAGATCTTGCCATCTTCTTTATGTACGGCTTCTGTTACAACTTTGTGTTGATCAGCTACTTCTTTGGTATCGAACGGGTGTCCAATAGGGAGTGCATTGCCTTGTTTATTTGGAGATATACCACCTGTTACAATTAAGCCAACTTGTCCTTTTGCTCGTTCAGCATAGAAAGCTGCCATGCGTTCAATGCCACCTGGAATTTCTTCCAATCCTGTGTGCATCGAACCCATCAAAACCCTGTTCTTCAATGTGGTGAATCCCAAATCAAGGGGACTCAATAGTTTTTCATACATGAAACCTTAGATTGCTACTGTAATATACTGATAATCAGACAAATTTATTTAGGGTTTAACCTAATAGCTTAAATACCTAAAATTCGTCAAGATAACTAAGACAAATATACAATTTGGATTATATGTTAATAGCACATTATCAGTTTTTTATTAACATTTAGGCGTAAAATGCTCACAAATGGCTTAAATAGCGATTTTGATACAGATGAATGTGTGTTTGAAGACAATTTTGATTCCTATTCTATGCAGTGCCCGAGACTCTCTGAGGGGAATTCCATGAGTAGACATTATCTTTAAATTATAAAACTAAATTCCACTCCTTTTGAGATGCTTAAAAGGCGCAGTGGCCTACCTGAGGCAAAGGTCTTTTACCTCTTGCTATATTTTGCAACCCAACAACCCAAAACAATCACACAATCATACACACCGCCACAAAATGCAAACCACTCCCAATCAAAACAAAAACATGCCATATTGGGTGACCATAAGGAATAGATTTTACAGCATAAAAGACTGTACCAATAATGTAACTCAATCCTCCTCCTGCAATCAACTTTAGGGTAAATGAATCGGTACTGGAAATTAATTCGTGAATGTCGAAAATGACAATTCCACCCATTGCGATATAAAAAACTAATGACAACATTGGAATTCTATTGTGAACCAAGAGCTTGTAAATTGTTCCGAGGAAAGCAATTATCCATACAGAGAAAAAAATTCGCCAGCCACTTCCATCTACCAAAATGATTAAAGTAAATGGTGTATAGGAGCCTGCAATCAAATAATAAATTGCGATATGATCGATCAATCTGAATGATTCTGTTTTTGGGTGAAATTGTCGCCTCGCCCAATGGTAAATAGTTGACGCGGAATATAGTATGACCAAACTGAGTGCGAAAATGATTGTAGATATGAATGCGAAATCCTGATTGGAGACACTTGCTTTTGTCAGCATATAAACCGATGCAAACAAAAAGAAAAATACACCAAACCCATGGGTCCAAATGTTTAAGCTTTCTACACGATAGTGATGTGTCGCTTTATCCAATCTTCTTTCCACTCAATGACTCTTTAATGGTATGATCCATGGCACGCTCGGCCAATGGTCTGGTGTAGTTGTTCAGTACATCCATTGCTTGATTAATACTGTCTTTCGTTCCTGATTCTACCTCTTCTTTTAGTGCAGCAGTCAATGTAGTCGTCTCTTCCATTTCCTCTTTCGTCAGTATGTTATCGTGTTGAGTTAGAAATTTCTCTGAGGCGTTTAGGACTGAGTTTGCTTCATTTTTGGCTTCCTGTAATGCTTTGACCTTCATATCACCTTCTGCATGTTTGATCGAATCCAACAGCATTCTCGCCATGTCTTCTTCACTTATTCCATAGGTTGATTTGATCTCTACTTGTGTCTCGACATTAGACCTTAATTCTTTGGCCACAACTCGCAAAATACCATCTGCATCTAGCTGGAAAATGATTTCAATTTTAGGCATGCCGGCAGCCATTGATGGAATGCCATTGAGTATAAATTCTCCAAGCTTTCGATTGTGTTCAACCAGATCTCTTTCGCCTTGATAAACAGAGACTTTTAACTTGGTTTGTCCATCGACAGAAGTCGTATATTGGCGACCAACCGAAGATGGTACTTTGCTGTTTCTCGGAAGTAAGGTGTCCATCAATCCACCAACAGTCTCGATTCCCAATGATAAAGGTGTAATGTCCAGCAATAACATATCCTTCCTATTGCCAGCTAAGATATCAGCTTGTACTGCAGCACCTAGAGCCACGACTTCATCAGGATTCAAGTGGTGTTTCGCCTCTTTCCCAAAATAGTTGGTTACAGCTTCAGAAACTAGAGGTATTCGTGTAGAACCACCAACCAAGATCACATGGTCAAGTGAAGCTTTGTCTAGTTTGGAATCTAGCATTGCTTGTTCGCAACTGTCCAAAGTGCGTTTGATCAAAGGATCTATTAATACAACAAATTCTTGTTTGGAGATTTGTACACTCTCGTCTCCAATAGTTCCTGTAAACAAATCATTTGTGCTTAGATGCTTTTTTGCTTCTTCTGCAACAGTTCTCAATTCCTGCCCCAAACTTTTACTCAGTGAAGTACGATCAATGTTTAAATCTGCAATCCACTTGTCTACAATCACTTGATCAAAATCATCGCCACCAAGAAAAGTATCACCATTTGTCGATAATACTTCAAATATGCCTTGCTGAATTTCCAGTATAGAAATGTCAAATGTTCCTCCACCTAAATCATAAACAGCAATTTTCTGGTGACTCTCTCTGTCAGTTCCTAGTCCAAAAGCCAAACTTGCCGCTGTCGGTTCATTCACAATTCTAAGTACATCCAGTCCTGCAAGTTTCCCCGCATCACGTGTTGCCTGTCGTTGTGCATCATTAAAATAAGCTGGTACAGTGATTACTGCTTTAGAAATGTCAGTTCCCAGCTCATTCTCTGCATTTTTCTTTAGTTCTTTTAGAATTTCAGCTGACAATTCAATAGGAGAATAAAATCGATCACTAACTTTAATTTTCACCAATGATTCTTCTCCCTGATCAATAATGTCGTAACCAAGTATTGTATTGATACTTGTCAAATCTTTGTAGGACTTACCCATCAATCTTTTCACCGAGTAAATCGTATGTGTGGGATCAGAAATCAAAAAATCTTTTGCACTTTCACCTACAAATACGCCGTTATCATTTGTAAAGTGTACGATCGATGGCACCAGTGTATGACTACCTTCTTGAGTAAGTATCGCAGACGGTTGTCCATCTTTTATATAGGCAATCAAACTATTTGTTGTACCCAGATCAATCCCTACAATTGTGTCAACAGTTTCTTTATTGACGGTCCCGTCTTTTAAATTGATGGATATTTTTGCCATTGAAGTATATCACGGTTTATTGGTTATGAAGTGTCGACTTTTTCTGTCAAAGATTAGGTAGACAAATGCTTAACACAAATTAAAGAACAAAGTTACATATTTCCTTACCTCATTTCTAAGATTAGTGAATTCGTGGCAGCAGAAAATTATTGGGTGACTAGCATGTAATTTCTCATTCCTCCAAGCTCTAAATGAGCTTTCTGTCCAATGTTGTTATATTGTACGAATGGAATTTGTCTTGAATCATAAGGGGACTAAGCTATTCTTATTCTTGGCTGGGTTTTTTGTAACAAATGCCTTGGTAGCTGAATTTGTAGGGGTCAAGATTTTCTCGGTAGAAAAGACTTTGGGATTTACTCCTTTTAATTGGACCATTCTAGGGATAGAAGGTTTGGGTTTAAATATGTCTGCGGGCTCTATTTTATGGCCTGTTGTATTTGTTATGACTGATGTCATTAATGAGTATTTTGGTAAAAAAGGCGTACGAATTTTGTCCTATTTCACAGTCATTCTTATTCTGTATGCCTTCTTTATGATCTTCTTTGCTATTCAGCTTTTTCCTGAAGAATGGTGGCAGTATATTAGTGGGATTGATGAGGCTAATCCAGCTTCAAGTTTGTCCAACATGCAACTGGCATTTTCCAAAATTTATGGTCAGGGCCTTTGGATTATTGTGGGTAGTATTATTGCTTTTCTTGTGGGACAAATTGTTGATGTGATAGTTTTTCATCGGATAAGACAGTGGACTGGAGAAAAGAAAATTTGGTTAAGAGCAACAGGGTCTACTTTGGTGTCTCAGTTTATCGATAGTTTTGTGGTTTTGTTCATTGCCTTTTATATCGGCGCAGACTGGGATTTGGTGAGAGTATTGGTCATTGGAATGGTTGGTTACATTTATAAATTCACAATGGCTATAATTTTAACTCCGTTGATTTATCTTGCACATCATTTTATAGATTCCTATTTGGGACATGATTTAGCCGAAGAAATGAAAGCTCAGGCACAAATTACATAAGTATGTTTACAACAGACACAAAACAGACAACCAATCATATATTCATGGTGAGGCCAGCACATTTTGGTTTCAATGCGGAGACGGCAGAAAATAATTCGTTTCAATCAAATGATGGTGATCTTAGTGAAGAAGAAATACAAAAGCTTGCTTTACAAGAATATGATGATCTGGTCAGACGTCTCAATGACGCCGGTATCCAGGTTCATTCGTTTGAGGATGATCCATCTGTCGTAACAACTGATGCCGTATTTCCCAATAATTGGGTCAGTTTTCATAATGGAGGTTATGTAGTAACTTATCCCATGTACTCATCTAACAGAAGAGGAGAGAAAAGAGATGACATCATAGATGAATTAGCAGCAAATTTCAAAATCGAAAAGCGTTATTCATTTGATTATTATGAAGAGAAGAATCAATTTCTGGAAGGGACTGGTAGTATGTGCTTGGATCGCGAAAATCAAATGATTTATGCATGCATCAGTGAACGTACCAATGTCAAAGTCCTGGAAAAATTCGCGGTGTTAAGCAATTTTAGAAAATTAATGTTCCATGCTGTTGATAGAAAGGGAGATCCGATATATCATACAAATGTCATGATGGCAATTGGGAAAAAAGTTGCTGTGGTTTGTGTTGAAAGTATTCCTGATGAAGAAGAACGTAAAAGTTTAGTCAAATCACTACAAGCAGGAGGGAAGGAGATTGTCGAAATAAGCTTTGATCAAATGGAGGCTTATGCTGGTAATGTGCTTGAATTACAAAAACCAGATGGTAGTGGATTATTGGTCATGTCAGAGCAGGCCTTCAGAGCTTTTGATCCCGAGCAAATCAATACCTTAAAGCAACATGTTGACTTTTTATATTCTCCAATTCCGACAATCGAAAAGTATGGGGGAGGAAGTGTCAGATGCATGATTACAGAAATATTCTTGGAGAAGAAGTAAAAATCTTTTTTCCACAAAGTTTTAGGGTGACAATTTGACTACAAGCACTTGTTTTTAAGTTCATTTCGTATTACTTTTGAGAGTATATGTACTGTTGTTGAAAGTTTTTTTTGGATAATTCAAAATTTTAACATTTAAGGGGGTACATTTTGATTGTTTCAATCGTCTTATATAAAAAGTAATCTAAATATCCTATGAACAAATTGATGGATTTATTTCATTCCTTCATCAGCATCTTCAAGAAGGACCAGAATGTCGAAAGCATTCTTGGGACGGAAGAAGAGTATGATGGCTGGCTTGGAATTTAGCTAAAGAGACTGGATGGATCGGACAAGTCTTTGTCCTTCACAATCTGCAAACCTTTAAGGTTCATCCTTAACCTCTGTCTTTTTGTTTCCATTTAACATTACTTTATGAACAACTTTTACCCAATCTTCTTCCATCTCTCATATATTGCAAAAAAAAATAGTTGAACATGAGTAAGTATTTATCCCAAAGAACATTAGTATTCCTTCTCTTTGCATTCTGTCTTAGCCTTTCAAGTCAGCTTACAGGTCAAGAGGCAAAAACAGCTGCTGGACTTTACAATGATGGTTTAGCATTGTTAAAAGCTAAAAATTATGCAGAAGGATTGTCAGCAATGGAAGAAGCCCTCGTCTTAGCGCAAGAAAGTAGCAATGATAAAGTTATTGATCTTGCCAAAAAGAATGGAGCCTTGGCAGCATATAATCTTGGAAATAGTAAGCGTAAATCAAAATCATTTGACGAAGCTTTAGCACTTTACACCAAAGGAATTGAAATGAATCCCAATTATTCTTCAAACTATATTGGCAAGGCAAGAGTTGAGGCAGACAAAGGAAGTAAAACTGATGCAATAGCTTCTTATATGAAAGCTGCTGAAGTTGCATCTGCTGCTGGTAAAAACTCAAAAGTAGAAGAAGCAAATAAAAGAGCTAAATCGCTAATTACTACTGCATACAATGAAAAGAATAATGAAGAAGTAGTGACATTGGGTAAGGCATTTCTTGCTGGTAATAACAATGCAGATGTCAATTATTATGTTGGTAAAAGTTTAATGAATATGGAAAAGCATGTTGATGCTGTTCCATTTTTTGAGAAAGCACTCGCGAGTTCTCCAGCAAAAAAAGACAGGGTCATTTATGCTAAAGCTCAATCTCTAGAAAAGCTAGGTAAAAATGCAGAAGCAGTAGCTGCTTATAAGCTCATCACTGATGAGAAGTATAAGGCTAATGCTGTACACAAAATCTCCACATTGAAATAATATTTGTAGGTCAATCCTACTTATGATATAACAATAGCCGCTGTGATTATTCGCAGCGGCTATTTATATCTGTACAATTATTTCATTTGTACAATTACCGTTCTTTCTTGAAAAGTCTTGATGCCACTTTATTCTACACCTTTTAGAATGATTTGGAACAAACGGTCTTTCTGTTGGTTATTAATTTCAATAATTATTTGATCTAGGGCAAAAAATGTATTTTCATATACTTAGCTATAGTATTCACTGTACCTTTAACATATTGAGTATCTAAACTTTTACCTATGTTATCTCCAATTCTAATCAACAGAAAAGTTTACGGCACAGAAGATCATCAAATGGTCCGCCAAGCATTAGCTGATTTCCTGACAAAGGAAGCCATTCCGAATCAAGAAGAATGGGAGAAACAAAAATATGCTCCAAAATCATTCTGGAAAAAGATGGGTGAACTTGGATTCCTATGCATGGATATTCCTGAACAGTATGGAGGTAGTGGTTTCGATTTTAGTTTTAATGCAATGATTCTTGAAGAAACTAGGAGAATTGGAATTGATTTTGGACAGGCTGTGCATTCAGATATTGTTGCACCTTATATTTTACGCTACGGGAATGAAGACCAAAAGAGTCATTATTTACCTAAAATGGTATCTGGTGAGTGGATTGGGAGTATTGGTATGTCAGAGCCAAGTGTTGGTTCAGATTTAAAAGCCTTAAAAACAATAGCAGTAGATAAAGGAGATCATTATCTGGTAAATGGATCCAAAACGTTCATTACGAGTGGTTTTGTGTGTGACTTTGTTTGTTGTGCAGTGAGAACAAACCCTGGAGAAGACAATGAAGGGATTAGCCTTTTATTGATTGATAAAGGATTGGATGGCTTTACTACAGGTCAACCGTTTGATAAAATAGGGATCAAATATCAGGATACTTGTGAGTTGTTTTTTGAAGATGTCAAAGTACCAAAGTCTAAATTGCTCGGAGAAGAAGGAATGGGATTCAGATATATGATGTCTGATCTTCCAAGAGAAAGATTAGGGATTGCTCTTGAAAGTTTAGGGTCTGCAGTAGGTGTAGTTGAAAAAACCTTACAGTACGTGACAGAAAGACAAGCATTTGGAAAAGCAATTGCAGATTTTCAGAATACACAATTTAAACTTGCGGATTGTGCTGCAGAAATTCAAGTTTATCAGGCATTCCTTGACAGTTGCACTGAACTGCTTATGAAGCACGAGCTTACTACAGAACAAGCATCAATTGCTAAATTAAAAGCAACAGAAATGCATGGTAAGATAGTTGATGAATGTCTGCAATTATTTGGCGGCTATGGGTTTATTTGGGAATATGATGTAGCACGTGCCTATGCTGGTGCCAGAGTTGCAAGAATATATGGCGGCACGAGTGAGATTATGAAATTGATTATTTCAAGAGGCTTGTTTAAGGACCACTATTTGGCTTCCAGAGCAAAGAAGCAAGAAGCCAGAGCTGGAGCCGCTTCGCAATCTTAAAAATAAAAACAAAGAATTAATAAATAACGATATAATGGGAAGAGTTACTGTAGATGTTCAAAATCATATTGCCGTTGTCAAGTTTAATAGACCGGAGAAAATGAATGCCCTAGATCAAGAGCAATTTCTTGCCATTATAGAAGCTGGAAAAAATGTAGCAGAAGATTCTGCTGTTAGAGTTGTAGTGCTAACTGGAGAAGGGAGAGCATTTTGTGCTGGTCTTGATGTGTCAAGTTTTTCTGGTGGTGATGCAGTAGATGATCCAATAATTCCGAGAACCTATGGTATAGCGAACAAGTGGCAACAAGCGGCCTGGACATGGCGGTCATGTCCAGTACCAGTGATTGCTGCCGTGCATGGAGTAGCTTTTGGAGGTGGTTTGCAAATCATGCTTGGCGCAGATATTAAATACATAACTGCTGACACCAAACTTTCTATCATGGAAATGAAATGGGGTTTAATTCCAGATATGGCTGGAACACAGTTGATGTATCATTCTGTTCGCGATGATATTATTAGAGAACTAACGTATACCAATCGAATCTTCTCCGGACAACAAGCAGTGGAGTATGGTTTTGCAACACATTTGTCAGAAAACCCATTGGATGATGCCATGGTGTTGGCTACTGAAATTGCTGGCAAAAGTCCTACTGCAATAGTCAAAGCGAAGAAGCTGTTAAACGAAGCTCCATATACAAGCGTTGAAGATGGATTGATGCTAGAGTCTGTCTTACAAGACCAAATAATCAAAAAGAAAAACCAACTAGAAGCAGTCTATTCAAGTATGCAAAAGAGAGCTGGGAATTTTGAAGACCATCGCTAATTCTTGTGGACGATATTCAAATTGCAACCTACCATAGGTGTTAAGATATGGTATAATAGCAACAGTTTTTTTAGACGTCATTTTTGTAATTTTTCTCTCTAGAGTCAGTAACACTCATTCCTTATTGTACTTTTAGGTCAATCAGGAAATATGGTAAATCTAGTCCCCAGACTTCTTCAGTTCTTAGGCACCAAAAGTTATGGTCATTTTATTAATGGCGAATACGTTAATGCTTCCTCAGGAGAAACTATAGCAGTGATTGATCCTGCAACAGAAAAGGAGATCGCTAAAGTGGCACTTGGTTCTCAAGAAGATGTTGATCTGGCAGTAGCATCTGCCAAACAAGCATTCACTCATAACAGTGCATGGAGAACAATGACACCAGATGATCGAAGTAAAATTCTGAACAAACTAGCGGATAAGATCGAGGAAAACAAGGAAGCACTTGCTCAATTGATTACACTTGAAAATGGCAAATTAATTAAGGACGCAAGATCTTCAGATGTAGGTGGTGCTGCTAAAACTTTTCGATACTATGCAGGCTGGACTACTAAGTTGGAAGGAGAAACCTTGGATATTTCACAGGCTCAAAAAGGAGGAAAACAAAACTTTGCATTCACGAAAAGAGAACCTATCGGTGTAGTTGCTGCAATTGTTCCCTGGAATTTTCCACTCTCCATTGCGTCATGGAAAATAGCTCCAGCTTTGGCGGCAGGATGTACTGTAGTCTTGAAACCCTCAGAAGAAACACCATTGTCGGCTCTTTTGCTAGCTGAATTTGCAATGGAAGCTGGAATGCCGCCTGGTGTATGTAATGTTGTTACTGGTGATGGAATTACTACGGGTTCAGCTTTAACAAGCCATACCGACATCAGCAAGATTACCTTCACAGGATCAACTGATACGGGCAAACTCATTGGCAAAGCAGCCATGGAGAATGTCATTGGAGTCTCACTGGAATTGGGAGGAAAATCCCCAGCAATTGTGTTTGCTGATGCGATAGATTTTAAAACAACAACAAAGGGAGTTGCTGCAGGTATTTTTAGAAATCAAGGACAGGTTTGTGTAGCTGGGTCCAGGGTTTATATACAAGAAAAAGTTTTTGATAAAGTGCTGACAGATATTTGTCACGCAGCCGAAAATTTAAAAGTCTCACACGGATTTGATGAAACTGCGGATTTAGGTCCACTCGTATCTAAGGGCCATTTTCAGAAAGTATGTAGCTACATAGATAGAGGTAAAAAAGAAGGGGCGAAATTAATGACTGGTGGAAAGCCAGCATTTGATAAAGGCTGTTTTCTACAACCCACTGTATTTAGTGCCACAGATAACAAGAGTTGCATTGTTCAGGAAGAGATATTTGGTCCAGTATTGGTCGCAATTCCGTTTACTGATATGGCAGATGCAATCGATAAGGCCAATGATTCTACTATGGGACTAGCTGCTACTGTTTGGTCAAAGGACATAACCAAGGTGATGACAATGATAAATCGATTGCATGCAGGTGTAGTTTATGTTAATTCTCCAGTACGATCTGATCCTAATCTGCCATTGGGTGGATATAAAGAGTCTGGTATTGGCAGAGAGTTGGGCAAGGCTGGTGTATATGCTTACACCACATTAAAATCAGTGAACATTGTCTTTTAAGGCCTCGAGAAATGATCTTGTTTTATCCGTATATACTTTAAATCTTTTCTTACTCTTTAAACAATCGTCTAATCATGAATCTAACAGGAGGACAGGCAGTTGTCAGAAGCTTAATCAAGGAAGGTGTCGAGACAATCTTTGGATTACCTGGCGTGCAAAATGATTGGTTGTATAATGCCTTATATGACTACAGAGATGAAATCAAGGTTATTCATACCAGACATGAACAAGGTGCTGGTTATATGGCGCTTGGTTATTCGCTTGCTTCCGGAAAAGTAGGAGTTTGCAACATCGTACCAGGACCTGGGTTTTTGAATAGTTCAGCTGCTCTTGCGACAGCCTGGGGATTAAATGCAAAAGTGTTATCCCTTGTTGGACAGATACCCTTAAAAGCACAAGGAAAGGGAAGGGGAGTGCTGCACGAAATTCCAGATCAGCTTGCTATACAACAACAGTTAACCAAATGGGCAGATAGGGCGACATCTCCTTCTGATGTGCCTAGATTGTTGTCAGCAGCATTTCATCAATTACATAATGGAAGACCTCGACCAGTCGGTGTAGAAGTGTCAATGGACGTCCTACGACAAGAAGCTGAGTTTGATTTTTCTTCCTATCAAACTGCTACTATAATACAACCAACTCTGGATGATGAAGCAATTGACCAAGCAGCTCGTATGCTGGCAGATGCAAAACAACCTTTGATCTTTGTAAGCGGTGGTGCAATGAAAGCAAGTGACGAGGTAACAGCACTTGCAGAATATGTACAGGCTCCAGTTTTTTCTTATCGCACAGGAAAAGGTATCGTTTCAAGTAAGCATTATTTGAGTTTCCCAGTCCCAGCGGCACATGAGCTCTGGGCAAAAGCAGATGTAGTCTTGAGTATTGGAAGTCATGCGAGGATGCCATTAAGTAAATGGGGCGTAGATGATCAGCTTAATTACATTAGTATCAATATTGATGAAACTGTACACAACCGATTTATTGTGCCTCAGTTGAGTATTACTGCTGATGCTGCACAAGCTTCCAGTGCATTACTCGATCGGTTGTCCCATTATACACCTGCTTCTCCTTCAAGAGAAGCAGAAATGCAGGAGTTGAGAAAATCCTGGGAAGAAAAAACAGCTTACTTAGAACCACAGTCTACCATACTTCGATACATCAGAGAGGAATTGCCTGATGATGGCATATTAGTAGACGAGTTGACACAAGTAGGCTTTGCCAGCCGAATGGTATATGATGCATATTTACCACGTACCTATTTATGTACAGGCCATATGGGTACACTAGGTTGGGGGTTTCAAACAGCTTTAGGTGCTAAGGTTGCAAAACCAGAAGTACCTGTTATTGCATTAGCTGGTGATGGAGGATTTATGTTTGGGGTGCAAGAATTAGCTACCGCCGTACAGCACAATATAGGAATCATACTTCTTTTATTTAATAACAATCGATACGGGAATGTCCGTGAGATGCAGGAAAACCTCTATGGCAATCGAGTTATCGCTACTGATCTCCACAATCCTGATTTTGTTAAGCTAGCTCATGCTTTTGGTGCTAATGCGGTGAAAGTGAATTCCTTTGAAGACATGCGCCGAGCTATCAGTGATGCAAAAGGAGAATCAAAACCTACTGTTATAGAAGTTCCTATTGAAAATGGATTACCAAGTACCAATCGATTTAAAAGCTTAGGGGAAGTTAGAGGTAATACTTAATTAGAATGTAATCACCTCAGCGAGGTCCAAGTATGTTATCAAGAAGCCCAGATAACTAGCTATAGGATTACTGTGCGAGTTGTTAAAGAATGATCATTTGGCCTATTATATTAAGAGACGCACTTCTAAAGGAATTTAACTTCTGTATTCAAACTCATAATGTGAATCTGATCACGCCGCAAAATAACAATACGCGATAAGTTTTGTGACCTAGATTTTTATTTGCAGTGTGCTATACTTTTACAGAATCTAGCGATAGAAGCGGTTTAGAACGAAATGTGTCTTCCCACTTGAAGCATTATTTCCATATCCTTACTTGTTTTATCTACAATTACAATAGTGTTATTAAGGCTGAAGGAGGCTGTAAATATTAAGTTTTAAGGAGTCCATAACGTAGTAATTTGTTACAATTTCCATAATCTTTTTGTTTAAGCTAAATGTAATTTAGCTTAAACAAGGAATAATTGCCAACAAGACAGGAACAATTGACAATACCAAAGGAATAATTGTTAATCATAAAGGAATTTTAGATAATTGATTAACTCTTATTCACCTATAAATTTGCGTGGTAATCTGATAGAAACGAAATCCCATTCATCTTTCATCTTAGCTTAAAGTTATCAAATAGCTGAGTTCTTATAAAAACGATAAATGGTTTCTGGAATTAAACTGAGGATCAAAGGACCCCCTCGGTATTAGGTGTTCCATGCCCTGATGATCCACTTATTTCCGTTTCAATTTTTTAACACTCAAAATTTAATACTTAATGAAACAATTAGATCTAAAGCACATTAAGCTTTGTCTTTTGCTTTTTAATTTGTTACTCTTTGGAGGGATGAGTTCAGTCTCCGCTCAATCAGTAGGAGACTTCCCATTTCTGGCAAACGAAATTGATGAAGACAACTGTTGTAAAAATGAATCGGTAATTTTTTATGCAACACCTAGCGGCGACTTTATATACATAAGAAATAATGTTGAATGTTTCGGTGGCGGTGGAAGATTATTCCTAGCTGACGGTACATTTTACTGTGAAGATACGGGATTAAGTTGCCTTGAATTTTACGGCCTTACTAACGGTGTGTCCATATTTGAATGTACAGCTCCAGATGCGGGTGCAATTGATTTGTTTGATCGATTCCCATTTTTGTCGTCTGTTGTAGATGTAAATAATTGTATGGGAGAGGTTATCGAGTTTTACCGTAATGATCTAGGACACGAGTTTATTTGCTTTGTAAATGGCAATTCTCGTACATGGCATTATTCAGACGGAACTGTAGCTTGTACAAGCTCAGGAACCTTTGATTGTGTTTCTGCTTATGGATTTGGAGACATGCAGTTAATAGAAACGTTTGTTTGTGAAACAGATGGTGATGGTGGTGACGATGATGGTGATGATGACGATATGGACGATTTCGTTTGTGATGTAGATGGCGGTGTCTTATCAGGAGGACCATTTGAATTTTGCGTAGGAAATGATATAGCTAATTCGATAGACCCTGGTCAGATAACATTGTCAGGAGCTAGAAGTGGTAGTCAAGCTGTCTCTGTACAGTTCGAATTTGAAGTGCTACAGCCTGCTGATGGCTTCTTTGTTACAGAGCCTTGGGTTGGACTTCATAATGGAAGTTTTGATTTGTTCAACTTCGGCGAGCGTGCTACTCCAGGTTTAGAGTCACTTGCTGAGGGCGGTAACACTGAGTTGCTTGGTTCAGAGTTTGCTCAAGCAGGTCGCCTGCAGGCAACTATTGGTAATGGTAATGTACAATTTACATCACCAGGAGAAACGATCTCAGGATCAATAGATATAAGAAATCCGCAAGCATACAGATATGCATCATTCGCAACGATGATCATTCCTTCTAATGATGGATTTTTTGGTAACGAAAATCCGCTTGAGTTTGAAGTTTTTGACGAGTTTGGAAACCCTACTGGCCCAATTGATATCGTACTTACTGGTGCTGATTTATGGGATGCAGGTACTGAGGTTAATAACGCTTCAGGCGCAGCTGGATTCTCACAAGGTTTTGACGGTTCTGGTTCTGGTCCTTCAACTGACGACCCTACGTCTACAGTTAGTAGGCACCCAGGTTTAGATAATATAATTGGTCTTCAGACTGCTGCAGGAACCACTATTGGTTCTAATGGTGGCGGTCCACTTGATGCTAACGAACCGATACTACGAGTAAGAATCACAGTAGGTGATGCAATTAATACTGTTCAAGCTGTTGGCCCTCCATTTGAGGGTAGTGTTGTAGAAGCGGATGCTGATGATTTGACTGCTGTACAGTTTGAATTTGAAGTGCTTCAGCCTGCTGATGGCTTCTTTGTTACAGAGCCATGGGTTGGACTTCATAATGGAAGTTTTGATTTATTCAACTTCGGACAGCGTGCTACTCCAGGATTGGAGTCACTTGCTGAGGGTGGTAATACTGAGTTACTAGGTGCAGAGTTTGCACAAGCAGGTCGCCTTCAGGCAACTATAGGTAATGGTAATGTACAATTCACATCACCAGGAGAAACGATCTCAGGATCGATAGATATACGGAATCCACTAAATTACCGTTACGCATCATTTGCGACGATGATTATACCATCTAACGATGGCTTCTTTGGAAATGAAAATCCACTTGAGTTTGAAATTTTTGATGAGAACGGAAACCCTACTGGCCCAATCGAGATCATACTTACTGGTGCTGATCTATGGGATGCAGGTACTGAAGTTAATAATGCTTCTGGTGCAGCTGGCTTCTCACAAGGTTTTGACGGTTCAGGTTCTGGTCCATCTACAGACGATCTTATATCAACTGTTAGTAGGCACCCAGGCTTGGAAAATATAATTGGTCTTCAGACTGCTGCAGGAACCACTATTGGTTCTATGGGTGGAGGTCCACTTGATGCTAATGAACCAATACTGCGAGTAAGAATAACAGTAGGAGAACCAATCAATACTGTTCAGGCTGTTGGTCCTGCGTTTGAGGGTAGTGCTGTCGAAGCTGCTGCTAGCGCTATGGATGCTGTACAATTTGAATTTGAAGTAATGCAGCCTACTGATGGCTTCTTTGTTACAGAACCATGGGTTGGACTTCATAATGGAAGCTTTGATTTATTCAACTTCGGACAGCGTGCCACTCCAGGATTGGAGTCACTTGCTGAGGGTGGTAACACTCAGTTGCTTGGATCAGAATTTGCTCAAGCAGGTCGCCTTCAAGCAACTATAGGTAATGGAAATGTACAATTCATATCACCAGGAGAAACGATTTCAGGTTCGATAGATGTACGAAATCCACAGGCATACCGCTATGCATCATTTGCAACAATGATCATTCCTTCAAATGACGGATTCTTCGGAAATGAAAATCCGCTTGAGTTCGAAATATTTGACGAGAATGGAAACTTTAATGGCCCAATCGAGGTCGTGCTAACCGGTGCTGATCTTTGGGATGCTGGTACAGAGGTAAATAATGCTTCTGGCGCTGCTGGTTTCTCGCAAGGATTTGACGGTTCAGGTTCTGGTCCATCTACTGACGACCCATCATCTACAGTTAGTACACACCCAGGTTTAGATAATATAATTGGTCTTCAGACTGCTGCAGGAACCACTATTGGTTCTAATGGTGGCGGCCCACTTGACCCTAACGAACCGATACTACGAGTAAGAATCACATTAGGTGAATCAATTAATACTGTACAGGCTGTTGGTCCTGCGTTTGAGGGTAGTGTTGTTGCACCTAGCGAAGGATTTATTGTTGCAGATGCTTCAGGAGAGATACTTGCAATACCAGCAAATATCACTGATTTTGATTTTAATACCTTATCAGCAGGTACTAGTAATGTATTTTACTATGCATCTCAAGGAGATTTAATTGGTCTCGAAATGGGAGGAAATATCAACAACATTACTGGTTGTTTTGACCTTTCTAATCCGGTAGAAGTAAATACAACAAGCTGTGCAAATGCAGCCGGAGCAGTATATGCAATGACTAATGGCGAAGGCCAAATTGCAGGAAACGTTCAAGGACCTAACTCAGTAGTTGCTTACGCACAAGCTGAAGACGGTACATTGAGTATTATCGGTTCATTCCCTACAGGTGGCAATGGCGGAGATTTTGATGGAGGAGAAGGACTAGATCCTTTGATCTCTGCTTATGCAATCACAAAATCACTTGACAATAGATTTGTATTAGCTGTAAACGCAGGTAGTAACACAGTTACTTCAATGGCAGTTAATGATGACTATAGTTTGACAGTTGCTGATACAGAAAGCACAATTGATATTGGACCAAATAGTATAGCATACACTCCTTCAAGTATTGATGGTGTGAATGGCTTGGTCTATGTAAGTAACATTACACGAGACGAATTCTTAGCACTAGGTGAGCCAGGACATCAAGGTAGTATCATAGGATACTGGTTGATGGATGACGGAAGTCTACAGCCTGTTGACAATGGAGTAAGAGATTTAGCGAATAGACCGTCTGCAATACAGTTTTCTCCAAATGGTGATTTCGTAGTAGTTGCTTCAATTAATGCAGGAGCATCAGGACTAGGAAGTGGTAACCAAGATGAGATCGTTGTATACAGTGTAAATGCTGATGGTAGTTTGTCTGCGAATCAAACAGCAGGTGCTACATCAACACTTAGAGGAAATGCTGAAGGTAGAAATTTACCATCTGCAATTGGATTCCAAATTGTAGGTGACAACTATGTAGTTGTGACAGAAGCAAGAGAGTTCAGACCAGATGGTACACCTCCTGTATTCCCAGGATTACAAGATGGATCAGTATCAACATGGCAAATAGGAGCTGGTGGTACATTGACCGCAATAGATCTTGATGTTGCATCAGGTGTAAATAACACAGGACGTACAGCATGTTGGTTAGATTTCTCTGATGATAATACATTCTTCGTATCTAATGCGATCGAAGCAGGATTAGCGTCATATAGCTTTAATAATGGAGACATTGAATTGTTGAATCAAGTAGCTGCACAGGGAACTGGTGCTACAGGTAATACAACTGACGGTGCGTCTGCTTTCGCAACGACAGAAGGATGGATAGACATGTGGATATCTGATGATAATCAATTCTTGTATCAAGCATATGGTCTAACTGGAGAAGTTGGTGTATATGCAAT
>CAYNMW010000024.1:0-33183 GCA_964398295.1 uncultured Saprospiraceae bacterium
ACCTTGTACTTTTGGCATTTCTGTTTCTTCGCCGCGTACCTCATACATTTCTTGTATGTCTTTATAGTTGATAGGCAACGATCCTAGATGTGCACGAGGCGCCAGATTTTCTATTTGAGGCAACTCTCGTTTTAATGCCGCTAAGTCTTCCTGATTGAATCGCAATCTTCGTCCTGCTGAATATCCATCATAAGGCTTTGTGGTTCGTTGAGGCCAAACATACATCACATTATTGGCGGCACTTCCAAAATCTCTCAACACTCCATTTTCTAAGCCTTTGCCCATACCGAGTAAAAAGACCAACATGAAAATACCCCAAAACACACCTAAGGCAGTTAGAAACGTTCTTAGCTTATTCTTTCGAATTGTACCGAGTATTTCCTGCCACTTATCTTTGTCTATAATTGTCATGATTAATCGGCTTTCATTGCAAGTACAGGATTAATTCGTGCTGCTTTAATGGCGGGGATTAAACCAGCCAGTGCTCCAGATAGTACGAGTATTAAGGTGGCAACCAGCACAACAGATAGGTCGACATGAGGTGTCCTAAAAAAATCTGTTTTTATACCACTCATAGCACCAATAGCTAGTACACCTAATCCCACTCCAACAAACCCTGCAACTAAAGTGATCAACACAGACTCCTGTAATATCATTGTAATGATTGATATCGGTTTCGCCCCGAGTGCTTTACGAATACCAATTTCTTTTGTTCTGTCTTTGACAATAATCAACATGATGTTACTTACACCAATGACTCCCGCGATCATGGTAAAAATACCTACCAGCCAGATTATTCCCTGAATAGCGAGCATCATACTTGCAAACTCTTCAAAATCTTTGGCATTATTGTTAGACCATATTGCTCTTCTATCCGTAACATCAAAACTCTTACGGCCTGCAAATGCTGCTATGACATCTTCTTCAATCTTATTCACTTCTCCTATTGTTAAGCCATGTGTGGTAAACATAATTCGATTGAGACGGTCATTTCCAGAATACACTTTTTGGGCAGTTGTAATTGGGATGTAAACATTTTTCATGACCCAGTCATCAATGTCATAAAAGGTGCCCACCACCGTATAGATGATACCCCCTACATTTATTTCTTTACCTATTGGATCTTCATCTTCGAATAAATTGTCTTTGACGATGTTACCAATGATGCATACTTTCCGATGATTGTCAAGATCTTCTTGTGTCAGAAATCTTCCTGACATCACTGTCATATTTTCCATCGTTTTGAATGACGGATGAATAGAGTTTATGGAATAGGATAAATTTTTGTCCTTATAAACCACCTGCCTGTTGCCAGTGATATAAAAGCGTCCTGTGATTTCATCAACACCTTCAAAATTATCTCGCAAGAATTCGTAATCTGAATTATCAAATCTTATTTGTCGTCCTTTATTTAATCCTTTAAACGGTTTTGACGTTCTGCCTGGACTCAACCAAATACTATTTGTGGCAACATCTGAGAATTGATATCGAATGGAATTAAATAATCCGTTACCAGCCCCCATCAATAACACAAGCATGAATATTCCCCAGAATACACCAAAAGCAGTCAGTATTGTTCTGAGCTTATGTCGATTAATCGACTCCAGTATTTCAGTCCATTTATCTAAATCAAACACTGATCAATTTATTTTCGATTAAACCATCTTTGATGTTAATTATTCTTCCTGTGGATTCTGCTACTTCTTGTTCGTGGGTGACAATGATGAATGTAATTCCTTTGTCCGTATTGAATTTTCTAAAAATGTCCATCACTTCATCAGAAGTTGTTGAATCCAAAGCACCTGTAGGTTCGTCTGCAAGAATAACTTTTGGATTGCTAATCAAAGCTCGTGCAATGGCAACTCGTTGTTGTTGTCCTCCTGACAATTGATTCGGATAATGATCTGCCCAATCTCGTAAGCCAACCTGCGCCAAATACTCAATCGCCAACTCTTGTCTGTCCTTCCTGGGCATCTTCTGATAATAGAGTGGAAGTGCCACATTTTCTTTAGCTGTTTTGAATGGCAATAAGTTGAATGACTGAAAGACAAATCCGATAAAGTTATTTCTGTAGTTCGCTTGCTTTGCTTGAGACAAATCCTTGATCAAATTGTTGTCCAGATAATACTCTCCATCGTCGTAGTCATCGAGGATTCCCAAGATATTGAGTAAAGTGGATTTACCAGAACCAGATGATCCCATGATGGAAACAAACTCTCCTTCACCTATCTCTAGATCTATGCCTTTCAGTACATGAAGGCTGGTAAATTCTGTTTTATACGATTTGTTGATGTTTTTCAGTTTGATCATGCCTCAATTGATGGACGATAAAATTGACAAAAAGGTTGCATTGCGTTTAATTTAATCGATGAATCACCGCAAAAGATGGACGGTCATTGGATTTTGATTTAATATGTACTCTTATTATATTTCAGTATGAAGTTCTCTGCAATATTGGTATTTGTCTGTGTTTTATGTTTTAACGCATTTACGCAGTCATTTCTTTCTGTTTCGGGAAAGAATATTGTGAATGAGCAGGGTAATGAAGTGATATTGCGCGGTATGGGTCTTGGTGGTTGGATGTTGCAGGAAGGTTATATGCTTCAAACTGCATCATTTGCAAACGCTCAACATAAGATCAGAGAGAGTATTAATAATTTAATAGGAGAGCAGTCTACAGAAGAATTCTATACAGCTTGGCTTGATAATCATGTCACCAGAACAGATATTGATTCATTGGCGGCATGGGGTTTTAATTCAGTGCGTTTACCTATGCACTATAATCTGTATACGCTACCAATCGAAGAAGAACCGATTCGAGGAGAGCAGACCTGGTTGGATAGAGGCTTCGAATTAACCGACAATCTCATAGAATGGTGTCGAGCCAATGATATGTATGTAATTCTTGATCTTCATGCAGCTCCAGGTGGTCAAGGCAGAGATGAAGGTATTTCCGATTACGACCCTGCTAAGCCTAGTCTTTGGGAAAGTGAATTGAATAAAGAAAAAACAATTGCTCTGTGGGTCAGATTAGCAGAACGATATGCTGATGAACCTGTAGTTGCAGGCTATGATTTGCTCAATGAGACCAATTGGGATTTGCCCAATAACAATGATTTAAAGGATTTGTACTTGCGACTTACTGATGCAATTCGTCAAGTTGATCAAAGGCATATTCTGTTTATTGAGGGCAATTGGTTTGCAAATGACTTTACTAATTTGACACCACCATGGGATCGCCAACTGGTTTATTCTCCACATAAATATTGGTCCTTTAATAATAAGGAGTCTATCCAATGGGTCTTAAATATCAGAGATGAATTCAATGTCCCTTTATATTTTGGTGAAGCTGGCGAAAATTCGAATCAATGGTTTTCGGATGCGATAAAGTTATTTGAGGATAATAATATTGGCTGGGCTTGGTGGCCGATGAAAAAAGTAGAATCTATTTCTGGTCCACTATCAATTGCAAAGACTAGTGCTTATCAAGATCTGCTTGATTTTTGGGAAGGAAGATCGTCTAGACCATCGCCGGAAATAGCAAAGCGGACTTTGATGCAATTGACGGAAGACCTGAAAATTGAAAATTGTACTTATCAGAAAGATGTTGTTCATGCCATGTTCAATCAGGTTAAATCTCCAGAGGCAGTTCCTTTTCGCATATTTGATATTCCAGGGGTTGTTTTCGCCACGGACTATGATATGGGAGAGAATGGGTTTGCTTATCAAGATAATGAAGTTGCAGATTTTAGAGTTTCGTCTGGTAATTTTACTGCATGGAATAATGGTTGGACGTATCGTAACGATGGTGTTGATATTGAACAGTCTACAGATAATCTCAACAGCAATGGATACAATGTAGGTTGGCTCGATGCGGATGAGTGGATGCAGTATTCTGTCAATGTTACGCAATCAGGATTTTACAATATTGAGGTGCGCATTGCATCTGATGGTGGTAATGGCTCATTCCATTTCTCTTCCGGTAGTGCAGACATAAGCGAAGTGATTCAGATACCAAATACGAATGGTTGGCAAAATTGGACGACCGTATTGGTGCCAAATGTTTTTTTGGATAAATCGGACACCAAATTGCGATTTTATGCAGATCAGGCTGGATTTAATTTGTCTAGTTTTTCATTTGAATTTGATCGCGAGTCTACGGCTGGAAGTCTGAATGTAGTGTCTTCAAGCACACTAGCCGAAAATGAATTATCTGTCACATTAGAAAAACCAGTTGATGGAAGTAGTGCTCTTTTAAGCAATGACTTTATTGTATTAGCTGATGGACAAGAAATAGCTGTGGAGTCCGTTCGACTTGATCCAGAAAATCCAAGAATCATCATTTTGATTCTAACAGAAAATCTACGATTTGATGAACGCATTACAGTCTCCTTCACAGGTAATAGCGTCACCTCTACAGACGGATCTACTCTTGCTACCTTCGAAAATTTACCTGTAACAAACAATCTAGAATTTATACATATCATTCCTAGTAGAATTCAGGCAGAAGCATATGCTACTCAAACAGGCATTCAATTGGAAAACACAACAGATTCAGGCGGAGGTCAAAATATAGGCTTTCTGGATATTGGTGATTTTGCCGATTATCAAATTGAGATCGATCAAGCTGGTACATATGCCTTAGATATTCGAACTGCAGCTTTGAGCGAACGAGGTGCAATTGAATTGTTATTGATCGATGATACGGATGCAACAATTACAATTGGACAATTTGATTTTCCATCTACGGGTGGTTGGCAAAATTGGCAAACAAGCTCAGAATCTGTAAAGTTACCAGCAGGAAGATATACAATGAGGCTTGTCATCACCCAACCTTTGTTTAATATCAATTGGTTGGAGTTTTCTTTTTTGACATCAACTAGTAATGAAGACTTTGTAGAGCAACTCACGCTTTACCCCAATCCTGCATCTGATGTTATCCACTTAGAAGGAAGCTTGAAGCAAGAGTTGAAAACCAGATTGCAAGTCTTTGACTTATCCGGGAGACAATTGTTTGCTAAGGAAGTTAATGGCCAATTAATTTCTGAGAATATTGATATTAAATCTTTGATACCGGGGCAATACTTACTCCATATTCATACAGGGAAGGAGCTTATTTATACCAGTCAGTTTTTAAAACAATAGGCATTAGGTCGGATCCGTTTTCACAGAGCGTATTTTTCAAGAGCGACCTTTCACCCTCTAAATCTCCCTCGAAGGGAGACATGACTTCGGGCTAATTCTGTAAATTCCTTCCTCAAGAGTTAGGTTGGTGAATCTCACTTTTGCTTTTTGTACACACTTTTGCCCTCCTCTACAATCGCCTCTCAGATTCCTTGATTGCAATGTCATTAATGCTTGCCCATCTTTTATCCATCAAGCCATTTTCATCAAATTCCCAATTCTCATTGCCATAGGCTCGAAACCAATCTCCTGCTTCATTTCGATATTCATATTCGAATCGAACTGCAATTTTATTTTCTCCAAATGCCCACAACTCTTTTTTGAGTTTGTACTCTAATTCTGTTGACCATTTGTGCTCCAGAAATTCTTGCACCTCCTTTCTGCCATGGATAAATTGACTCCTATTTCGCCATTCAGTATCTATGGTATAAGCGTGAGAGACTTTGATTGGGTCTTTACTGTTCCAGGCGTCTTCAGCCATTTGTATTTTTTGTTTTGCCGTTTCTTCAGTGAATGGAGGCAATGGGTGTTTCTTTTCCATAATAAGTTTTACTATAACTCAATATAAAGATAGTTTGAGTTTTGGGAGGTGACCTTGTACTATAATGTATAGGTTCTAGAGACTAGTGAAGTAGTTCTGTTTTTTTACATTCTCGTTTTACTTAAAATAAAGAATTGCTTGACTTCTAATTAATAAGAATAGCCAAGCAATTTCTTTGATTTTTTTTTAGAATAATAGCATTATGCTATAGTTAATTCTTCATATAAGTTAATACATTGAAAACCATATTTTTGCTTGGGTTTTTAGGATTAGGCCCTATCATAGCTTCTATGGTATATAGACCTGAATCCGTTTTATAAAAAGTATTATTTTTATCCATATTCCCCTGGAACATGGCAATGTTTGATTCTCCACTAGAGGAAAGTTTATTGATGCCATCGGTAGTAACTTCATAAAGCGTAGTGTACACTAATGGCATATTTAAATCCAGCCCATTAAAATCCTTCTTGATAAGTTCTTTTGTTCTAATCAAAATCTCAGTATCAGATTTATGCATCACTTCTAAGGATGAATCTTCTATATTTTCTAATCCTGAAGAAAATTCATAGTGTTTTTGAGTTGAGTTATTTAGTTCATTCATGAAAAATGATGATTTGCTTTTAGGGTTTTGATAAAATGTTACAATTCTATCTTCTACTTGGACTAGGGCTAAAAAGTTTATACTGTGCCAATTTGGTATATCTGTAACTACTCTTTGAGTTTGTCCATTTGCAGTCGATTGGAGGATTTCATATTTATTACTTGCAAATCCTTTAGCCACTATTGTTATTACTTCATCTGTGGAATTAAAGTACACTATATCTTCAACAGAAATTTCGAGATCGTATTCATGATGATACAATAAACTACCGTCTTCGCTAAATGCCCTAACTGCATAATCCATTGGTTCTTTTATTCTTCTACTTTTCATCAATACTACTGTCGAGCTAGGACAAGTGTAATCTACTGATCTATTGACAGTGACTTTTGTATCAAGTATTTCCCACTCTATATTAGAAGTCAATTCCTCTCGGTTAAGCAGATTTCCTTGCTGATCAAAAACGACAAATTCATGATTTTTGTAATATGATAATTTATCATCTTTTGTTTTTTGAGCGTTATACGCGTATAGTTTACCTGAAAAACTACAGCCAACTTGATTTATGTTTTGCCAAAAGTTTTTCTTGTCTTGGCCTCCACCATAGTGATCTTCCCAGTCCAAATTAACTTCTCCAATCGCAGTTGGGCCTGAGCCAGCACCATCAATATCATTTTGTATTCCTTCTAATTTTAAAGCTGCTCCTGCTAATTTATTCATGAGTCCTTTCTTCTTTTTCTTTCCACTTTCTTCTTTTTTTCCTTCTACTTCCTTCATCGTGTAAGCCACGGACTTGAACCCCTTTATCTTTTTGCCTAGTGATGGCAAAATGAGTTGGGTAGTATAAAACTCTTCTGGTAATTTTTGATTTTCTGTATCGAAACCTTGAATATGATCTAACTCAGGATATTTGTCTAATACCTGATCATATGTGATTATATTGTCTCTGGAACCAAATTTTCCTCTGCCTAATTTAAACTCAAAGTTTTTGTTCATTGGAAAAATTCTTTGATAAAGAACATGGCTTTCTTCATTTTTATATACTCCATTTTCTAAATCAACAGCAGAAAGTATGTTGATAGTGAAATTTTCTCCGTCCCTTGTTATTCCTTTTCCACTTACCTCCTGAGGGGTAAGTAGAAAAACTCTAAGTTGATCACCCTCTTCTTGTATGTGCAGGATCTTTGCAGCATGTCTAAACTGGATGGGAATCTTCATATGATCTGCATATTGACCATAAAGTGAAACACATAAAATACATGTTAGTAAAGTGAATATTGTACTCTTCATTTAGAATATTGTTTATTGAATTAATAGTTGTACATAAAGTGTCTTCTAAAGTAAATCTTTAACTCGACATTTGTCTAAAATTGGAATATTTAACATTTAACGTCCATTGGCATGGTATCTTTTTATTCCTTATTTTGAGCTAACTGACTTCGGTTTAATCACATTGGACACAATAGTGAATTGCTTAGATTATTCCTTTTTTGTATTAAAAAATGGACTACTTTTGCGCCGTGGAAAATTTGAGGCGCTTGATCGGCATCTATGCTGAGGATAAGCGAACGAAAGAAATTGTGCACACGTTACAAGCCGAAGCTCCCACCCGAATCTTTCTGGGTAAAATGGTCGGAGCCCTGGAATGCTTTGTCCTAAACGGAATAAAACAACAGTCTACAGCAACACATATTTTCATTGCAAATGATAAAGAAGAGGCTGCTTATGTTCAGAATACATTGGATAGTCTGAATGAGGATAAGCCAGCACTATTCTTTCCTGATTCCTTCCGAAGACCAACAGACTATGAGGAGATCAGTCGCAACAATATATTGACCCGAACGGAGGCAATTAACAAGATCAATTTGTTTTCTAATTTGGGTCAGATAATTGTTACTTACCCAGAGGCTATTTTTGAAATGGTAGCTGATCCTTCACTTATAGACAAAGAAAAAATTGAAATACATAAAGGAGAAGATTTAGATGTTGACACTGTCATTGAGTTGATGGTGGAGTATGGGTTTGAGCGAACAGATTTTGTGTATGAACCTGGCCAGTTTTCAATCCGTGGTGGCATCATAGATATTTTTTCCTATGGTAATGAATGGCCCTATCGTGTCGAATTATTTGATGAAGAAGTAGAGAGTATTCGGACATTTAATCCTATGACACAATTGTCCTTGCGTAATATTGCTAAGATTGCCATTATTCCTGATATCAATAAAAAGTATTCGAATCAACAAAAGGTAAGCATCTTTAATATTCTCCCTGAGAAGAGTGTGGTGTGGATACGAGATTATGATATGGTCTTAGACAAATTGCAGATATGCCTTGATAAGGTCGAACAATTTAGTCGCAATCTCAATTTAAAAGAAGAAGAGGAACTACAGCAATTTTATAATGACAGAGCATTCATTTTACCTGACCAAGTCATTAAAGAAATTGCAAATAATCATGTCATATTCCAACAGAAAAATCAATTAAAGATTGACTTTGATTTATCTATTGAATACACGGTTAAACCACAACCATCATTCAATAAAAACTTTAGTTTACTGATTGATGATTTAAAGAAAAAGGAAACGGAAGGGATAGAAACTTATCTCTTTACAGAGAACAACAAACAAATCCAACGCTTCGATAATATATTTGAAGACTTGAAGGCAGATGTAAAATACCATCCAGTCATCTCCTCTCTTCACCAAGGATTTATTGATCCAGATAATAAAGTTGCTTGTTTTACTGATCATCAGATATTCGAACGATTCCACCGATTTAAACTCAAAAAGGGATTCACCAAAGAGCAAGCGGTTAATTTAAAAATGCTTCGCGAATTTCAGCCAGGTGATTTTGTGGTGCACATTGATCATGGTGTAGGTAGATATTCTGGACTGGAAAAAATTGACATTAATGGGCATGTGCAGGAGTCTGTCCGGCTCATTTACAAAAACAATGACTTGCTATATGTTTCCATAAACTCATTACATAAAATTTCCAAGCATGTAGGTAAAGATGGTACAGCACCTCGGTTGGATAAAATAGGGAGTGACGCATGGAAAACCTTGAAGCGCAAAACAAAGAAAAAGGTAAAAGACATTGCAAAAGAATTAATAAAGCTGTATGCAAAACGCAAAGCTTCCAAAGGATTTGCGTTTGATGAAGATGGTTATTTGCAAAATGAGTTGGAGGCTAGTTTTATTTATGAAGACACCCCCGACCAATTTAAAGCAACCAATGACGTAAAAGCGGACATGTCCAAAGAAAATCCGATGGACAGATTAATTTGTGGAGATGTGGGATTTGGAAAAACGGAGATTGCAATTCGGGCTGCATTTAAAGCGGTGGTGAGCGGAAAGCAAGTTGCCATTTTAGTGCCTACGACAATTCTAGCTCTACAGCATTTCAAAACTTTCTCTGAGCGCTTAAAAGATTTTGCAGTTGATGTTGATTATGTCAATCGCTTTAGGACGACTGCAGAGAAAAAAGTCATTTACGAAAAACTAAAAGAGGGTAAGATTGATATCATCATTGGTACTCATGCCATATTAAATAAAGCTATTGGTTTCAAAGATTTAGGCTTGCTCATTATTGACGAAGAGCAGAAGTTTGGTGTCGCAGCTAAAGAAAAACTTAGAAATTTAAAGGTTGATGTAGATACCTTAACATTGACTGCAACACCGATACCGAGGACCTTACAGTTTTCACTAATGGCTGCAAGAGATTTATCGATCATTCGTACGCCTCCACCAAACAGACAACCTATCCATACCGAGAGACGAATCTTCAGTGATGATGTTATTCGAGAATCCATCTATTATGAAATCAATCGTGGTGGGCAAGTATTTTTTGTCCACAACCGAGTAAAGTCACTACCTGACATTACAGCAATGATTACTCGACTGTGCCCTGATGTTGATATTGCTATGGCACATGGACAACTGGAAGCAAAACATTTAGAAAAAACTTTACTCAATTTTATTGATAAGAAGTACGATGTGTTGGTTTGTACAAATATTATAGAGACAGGATTGGACATTCCAAATGCAAATACAATTATAATTAATAATGCACATCAATTTGGTTTGAGTGACTTGCATCAATTGCGAGGACGTGTAGGTCGATCCAATAAAAAAGCATTTTGTTATTTATTTGCACCACCACTTTCTGTATTAACGCCAGAGGCCAGAAAACGAATTAAGACATTAGAAGAATTTTCTGATTTAGGAAGTGGTTTTGATATTGCAATGCGTGATCTGGATATTAGAGGTGCTGGTAATTTATTGGGAGGTGAGCAGAGTGGATTTATTGCCGACATTGGATTGGAGACTTATCAAAAAATATTGGAAGAAGCAATTAGCGAATTAAAAGAAACAGAATTCAAAGAGGTCTTTAAAGAAGAGAACAACAAAAAGGGTCGTCAATATGTCCGAGATGTAGAAGTCGAGACGGATATAGAAATGTTGATTCCAGATTATTACATCAGCAATATCCAGGAAAGGCTAAAATTATACACTCAGTTAGATTCAATTGAAAATGAAGAAGAGTTGAAGGCTTTCGCCCAAATGTTGGGAGATCGTTTTGGAAAGTTACCAAAGGAAGTCAAGGAATTATTTAATGGTTTAAGGCTTCGATGGATTTGTAAACAACTAGGCTTTGACCGACTATCATTAAAAGGAAGAAAATTGAGATGCTATTTTGTAAGTGATCCACAAAGCAGTTTTTATGAGGGTGACTTTTTCAATGCCGCATTAAAATACATATCAACAAAAGGACCAGAACTAGGCCTTAGTTTGAAACAATCAAGGACATTTTTGATATTGATAAAGGATGGTGTGAAGGATTTGAAGGAGGCGAGAGTATTATTGGAATCAATATTAGAAGAGATTGGCGCAATTCTAAAATCCTCTGTTGAGCTGGAAGAGGTCAACTAAAACAATTCAATCTAGTTGAATTCTATGTAAGAGAAAAAATCATGTATTCATAAGCCAGTCCGATACAAGTAAATAGTCGGTTCGTACTTGTCATTGGTCCGTTAATTTTCATTGTTTTCCTATTAAGGCTTATCTTAGGATTCTATATGAATCCTTTTCAAAACATACAAGTTGATATTGATTCCCTCCCATCTCAGGAAGTCATTCAATTCCAAAAGTTGGAGAAGAATTATCTGACAGTTAGAATGATTGGTCTTTTTATATTCTGGACAATAGTATTGATCGCCTATTTTGTTGCTCTTAGAGTTGGAGAAGACGGTATCCCTGCTTTTATTAGACAAGGACTTCCTTTCGTACTATCTACCTTTGCTGTCATCAGTTTTTTACTGGCTTTGTTCGGGGTTAAACGTAAAGAGTATGCGATGAGAGCTCGGGATATTTTATATAAAAAAGGACTCTTTTGGAAATCAAATACAACCGTACCATTTAGCAGAATCCAACATTGTGAAGTGAAGCAGGGGCCCATAGAGCGAATGTTTAATCTGTCGTCTCTTCGCATTTATACTGCTGGGGGAAGCTCAAGTGATCTAAGTATTCCCGGTCTGCAACCAACAACTGCACAATCGATGAAAAGTTATGTTCTTCAAAAGATAAAATCGGAAGAGGAAGAATGAACCACGACTTTTCTGTACCGAATAGGCAATCCATCATTGCGATTATTTTAATAGTCTATAAGACAATTCGTGTTGTTGCAAGACAGATCTGGCCTCTTCTTATTATAGTATTTGTTGGTGGCAATGCCAGTTCTTATAGTGCTTGGGTCATGCCAATGGTCATTGGTCTATCTTTGGTTTCTATGTTTTGGGCTGTGATCTCTTATTTTAAATATTATTTCTACATCCAGGATGATGAGCTGATAATAGAAAAAGGTGTCCTGTCCAAAACAAAACTCAACATACCATTTGACAGAATCCAAAGTGTCAACTTTCAACAAAACATCATTCATCAAATTGCCAACGTCAAAAAACTAGAAATTGACACTGCAGGGTCATCTGATAATGAATTTAGCATGGATGCATTATCCGTTGAAAAGGCGAATGCTTTGCGTGATCTTATCTTGAGACGCAAGCAAGAATTATTGCAGGACTCAAGTGCAAATCAAGAAGAAACGGAGATAGTTTTAGCTGAAGAAAATAAGGAGTTGTTATTAAATCTGTCGATCTCAGACCTAATAAAAGTCGGCGTAAGCCAAAATCACTTTCGCACTGCCGGAATTATAATTGCAGGTCTTTTCTACATTAGTTCTAATCTGAATGATATTGGTTTAGACATAGATGGTAGAGTTGAGGAATACATCAGACAAGGAATTTTGCCAGGTCTGATTGTGATATTCACCTTACTGATTTTATTTTTTATTGCTTCATTTATCATCACACTCTTCCGCACCGTATTGATTTATTACGATCTAAATTTGTGGAGAATTGGGGATAAATATAAATTAGAAAAGGGATTATTTACCAGGAGAGAAATAACAGCTGTTGACCAAAAAATCCAGATTATGGAATGGTCTGATAATCCGCTAAAACGTTTATTCAAGTATTTCGACATTCGATTGAAACAAGCTTCGAGCGTTCAGCTTAAACGTTCTGCCTCTATTTTTATACCAGGTTGTCATCAGCAACATGTCGATATTTTAAAACAAAATTGGTTGGCTGATGCAGATTATGATCATATTGACAAAATTCCGGTAAGTGTTCATTTTTTAGTCCGCAAACTTTTTTACAGTAGTTTATTTGGTGCACTGTTTATTGGTGTTGTATGGTTCTTTAAACCTCAATTTCTTATTGTGCCGATCCTTTATACCACTTATCTACTTGTCTCCAGTTATTTGCAATATAAAAAGCGGTCTTACGCAATTACCGATAAAGTCTTATATATAGGTAGAGGTGTGTTTGGAAATCATCATTCAATCATGCCTTTATTTAAAATACAAAGTGTCGCAGTATTGGAGTCATTGTATGAAAGAAGAAGAGAACTTGCAAGTGTGAATGTGATGACCGCTTCGGGGAGCATGTTGATTCCATTTATCCCAAAAGAACATGCAAAGAAACTCAACGATTATTTATTATACAGCATTGAGTCTTCGAACAAAGATTGGATGTAGAATAATTACCAGCCTGTTGCGGGCCAAGTACGCGTTTAAGATGCGACCTCTCTGAGGTCGAAAGGATTTGCTCTACACTTTACACGATACTTAATATAAGGACTCAAAATATGAGAAAAAACAAAGTCCCGGTCAATCTCGAAACCGGGACTTCCAGACAGATCTGTTCATTACTAAGTCATCCCACTGTCTGTTATACTTGTATCGTAGTTTTCCGTTGTTTCTTTGTAAACGATACAGAATGTGTTTTTTGTTCCCCTTTCATATTTAAAATGTTGAGCTGATCATCAAACTCTTTTAGTAAAATTGTGTTTTCGATGGTCAACTCTGCCATAGGTTTATCACTCACATCGGCATTTAATTCTATCCATATTGCCATATTGTCAGAGTAGCTTTCAACGTAATTTAGCTTCAATTGTGTGTCGCCTTCGTACAATTTGAAATGCTGATTGACATAGGCTGCAATCAATTCATCTGAAGAACTGTAGTTTTTTGGGATAGGCTCGCCTGGTTCTAATCCGCAAGCCAGTAATAAGTCATCAAAGAAGATGCGAAGGCTGATATCCATAGAATTGTCCTCTTCAACAGTTATTTCCGCAACACTTACATGAATGTCATGCGCTGTCAGATTAACCATCCAAAACAATAGAAAAGACCCTAGGAGTGCCATCTTTTTCATATCTATCTAACGAAAATGGACTATTCTGGTTGTGAAGTCAAGTTTTGAAGGGGAGTCTTAACCTAAATTTATGATGGAAATGTTGGGTTTTGACAAGCTCAACTCAACAATAATCGTGGTTGATCTAGGTTGCCGGTAGACAGACAGGCGACATCATTGAAGCTTGATCGGAGTCGAAACCAATATTCTACTCGAATTATTATATTTTTATCGTCAAGCTTTGCGATTAATTTTACACCCTAATTGATACAATTTTATTGATATGAATTTTAGTAGAAACCTTTGGACAGTTTTGGTTTTGTGTTTGATCTTGTCTTGTAGTAAAGATGATGAAATAGAAGTGCCAACTACTTCAATTAACTCCGTAGCTGGTGAATTTAGCATTGAACAATGTGGTGTGCAACTTCAAGGATCTGTCTTTTCTCCAACACCAACAACTGAATTTGGCTTTGTCTATTCTTATGAAAATCAAGTACCTACAATCGAAGATTTTAAAATAACATTTTTTGGACCATCTGGTACAGATAGCTTTACAGGTTTAGTCACTGATTATAGTTCTGGTGCAAGATTGAATTGGCGTACTTATGCCATTATTGGAGATGAAGTTCTTTATTCTACAATTAGGATATTTTCAGTTGCAATTACTAACCAAAATACATTTAGAGAGTTGAATGATTCAAGAGAATTATTTATAGTCTCATTTGATTGTCCATCAACTGAAAAGCTAATTAACGTAGAGCTAAATTTTCCATTATGTTTATTAGAAGAATTTAAATTTGAGCTTTGCATGAGTACTCCAAGTAATTTTGAATGCGAAGAGATTTCAATCACTGATGGATCTGTTTTAACAATACCACTTGAGTTCGATGTGAATACCGTTGAGTTTGTTACAACCTCTTTAGATCAGCCTGATGTAAGAGTTTTCCACGGCCGTACTATCGTAACAACTGGAGAAGAAATCAATGCAACAGCTCAATCAAATATGCCATTGGCTGTTGCTGAATCAACAGGATTTAGATTCGGTGATTCCTTTTATTTGTGTGGGGGATATACGGAATCAGAACTAATATTTACATCTGATTTTTGGAAATACAACATGGTAAATGACGAGTGGGAACAATTAGAAGATTTTCCAGGAGGCCCAAGAGCAGTTATGTTATCTACAGTGATTGATGATATAGCATATATAGGTGGCGGTGGACCAATCTTCGAAGCTAGTTCAGAATTTTATAGTTATAATCTTACAACAGATACATGGACAACTTTAGCGTCATTACCAGCTGCTGGAACTGGAGGAGTTTCATTTGCTTTAAAAGATAACATTTATGTAACTAACCTTCTTGCAGAACAACATAGATTGGAAGCTTTGTATGTCTATAATATCGCAAATAATACTTGGTCTACATTGAATTCGCTGCCATTCAATGGCGTTAGTGCTAGAAATATGGCTGTCGCCGTAAATGGAATAGGTTACATGATCAACACATTTGATCAATATGTCAACATATATCAATATGATGAAGTAAGTGATCAATGGAATCTTATAAGGATAGACGATATTTCGTGTAACGATGGTATTGTATTCGGGGGTGAAAACTCATTGTATATAACTTCGGGAAGAGGTATGGATGGGGTATATAAACTGGATTTAGAAAGCAACCAACCATCATTGTTTTGTACAGAAAATCGAGACTTGAGATCTGAAGCAGTCGGTACTATTTTTAATGGTAAGCTATTCGTATTTGGTGGATTGGAACATGATCTGGATCCTACGAATTTCACAAAAGCCTTGAATACGGTTTATTCACTTGACATTACCAATTGATTGATGCGACTATTCTCCATCAGCATTGACTCCGCTCAGCACGTAATGTTTATTAAGCTATTATGAATTCAATATAAAAAGGAATTGTATAGCTTTACCTATCATGACTCGCATTGTTTTCTTGATTTTTACTATACTTCTTGGAATGCCGGTATTGGTCCATTCCCAACTGGCAGAAAAGTTAGATTCGATCATTGAGAACAGCATGGATTCCATGGCATTTCCGGGAGCTCAACTCTATATTTATCACCATGATTCTGTGCTTCATCATAAGAGTTATGGATACCATAGTTATGACAAAAAGAGACAAGTAGACAATCACCATTTATATGATTTAGCTTCTATCACCAAGGTGTCATCAGGACTTCCTCTGTTGATGAAAATGATGGATAAAGGAATGTTCGATTTGGACAAACCTGCAGGTGAGTATGTGCATGATTGGCAGCAATCCAACAAGTCCAGTTTGACATTCAGAGAGATATTAGCACACCAATCAGGACTTATTCCTTACCTGGTTTTTTGGAAAGAGACGATAAAAGATGATGGGTCTTTTCATAGAAAAACATTCAAGCATAAACAATCAAAACGATTTCCGATAGCTGTACATGATTCTCTCTTTCTACATAAGAAGTACGAGCGAAAAATGAAGAATCAAATTAAAGAGACTACTTTAGGACAAAAGGAATACAAGTATTCGGGATTATCTTTTTTGCGAATGCCGGAATTTATTTCAAACAGATTAAACTCAAATTTTGAACAACAATTGTATGTGAATATTTATAGTCCATTAGGCATCGATCGCTTGACCTATAATCCTTTGGACAAATTTCCATTGACGGAGATTGTACCAACAGAAATCGATACTGTCTTCAGAAATAAACTAGTCCATGGCTATGTCCATGATGAAGCAGCGGCAATGTTGGGAGGAATCTCCTGCAATGCAGGTTTGTTTGGCAATGCCGAGAGTGTGGGTAAATTATTCCAGATGTATCTGAATGATGGTAGATGGAATGATAAGCAAATCATCAGTAAGGAAACGATTGACGAATTTACAAGCTATCAATTCCCTGAAAATAATAATCGAAGAGGACTCGGATTTGATAAACCACTACTTGAATATCATGCTGACAAATCCTATGTAGCAAAATCTGCTAGTACTGAAAGTTTTGGTCATTCTGGTTTTACGGGCACATTTGTTTGGGCAGATCCTGAATATGATCTTGTATTTGTCTTGTTGACAAATCGCGTATATCCATATCGCAGTCAACGAAAATTGTATTCGATGAATATCAGACCAAAGTTGCATCAGGTGGTTTATGATTGGATTATAAAGGGTGGACAATGAAAATCATTTTTTGAAATTAAATTTTCGTATTTTTACCACCTAATAACTTTGCGAATAAATTTTACAACTAATTGATACAATTTTATTGACATGAATTTTAAAAGAAGTCTCTTGACGGTTATGGTAATGATATTCATTTTGTCATGTAGTGATGATGATGAAGTCGGAGATTCTATTAGTGCATCCTTTACTGTCAGATCAATAGTAGGTGAATATAATTTTGAAGTGTGTGCACCAGAGTTAAGTGGCTTTGTTTCCGCTCCAGCGGCTACATCTGAATATGGTTTTGTTTATTCGAATGAAAATCAAGAACCTACGTTGAATGATTTACAATTGGCAATTATTGGCGAACCTGATGGAACACAATTTTCTGGATTTTTAAGTAATAATTTTAATTTTGGAGATACATTGTTTTGGCGTAGTTATGCCATTGTCGAAGGGGAGGTTATGTTTGGTAGAGTTTTAAGCTTAACGGAGGAATATACTATAGCTAGTTCAGAAATCCTTATGGAATTATTGGAATCAGAAAACCTATTTAGTGTATCAACTGAATGTTTAGTTCCAAATATACAAATGACTGTAACGCACAATTTTCCCTGTCCTACTGAAGGGTTTGTTTTTGAGTTATGTATGAATTCGACAGTTGAATCTGTTTGTGAGGAGTTTCCAATAACAAGTCAAAGGTCAACAATAATACCTCTTGAACTGGATGTTGAAACAGTAGAGTTAACTTTAATTTCTTTGGCAGAATTAAATAGGAGAATATTTATAAGCAGTGATTTTATTCCAAATGGAGAATTACTATTCGAAGCGACAGATTTATCCAATATGCCATTAGCTGTAGCTGAATCTACTGGCTTTGCTTTTGGTGACTCATTTTACTTATGTGGAGGATATACAGAATCTTCTGAAACGTTTACAGAAACTTTCTGGAAATACGATATGGCAAATGACGTGTGGGAACAATTGGAAGATTTCCCAGGAGGTCCAAGAGCATTTATGGTATCAACGGTAGTAGAGGATATTGCATATATTGGGTTTGGCGAAGAAGACTCTACTCCTGAACCAGATTTCTACAGTTATAATTTAACTACGAATGTCTGGAAGAGATTGGCAGATATACCCTTCCCAGGATCTGCTGGGATTTCTTTTGCAATTGATGATAATATATTTGTGACCGACTTATTTAGTTTTGAAGAACGTTTGTTCGCATATAATACTACAAGTGATAGTTGGTCTGAATTAAATTCGGTTCCATTCGATTTTCAAAATTCCAGAAATATGGCTGTGGCTATAAACGGAACAGGATACATTATTAATAACAAACAACAATTTGTTGCTAATACTCAAGAACAATTTGCAGATATTTATCAATATGATGCAGAAAATGATCAATGGTCTTTGAGAATTGAAGCGCCAATTTCATGTGACGACGGTATTGCTTTTGGAAGTGAAAGCGACAACTCTTTATATATCACTACAGGTAGAGGAATGGATGGTATATACAAACTTGATTTAGAATCGAACAAATCATCTTTGTCTTGTACTTCCAATCAAGACATGAGATCCGAATCTGTCGGTACAATCTTTAATGATAAACTATTTATTTTTGGAGGACTGGAGCATGATTTAGATCCTACGAATTTTACACGATCATTAAATACAGCCTATTCGCTTGACATCCCCAATTAGAATTTTCTTGCATAAAAACGTAACTTAAAGAAAGTATACGTTTAACGATGAACCTACATACCAGACGAAAATTTCTGAAAAGCATTGGGCCTGTTGCCATGATCCCTTTCATTAATGCTTATCCAGATAAGATCCTTTACAATGCCAATATCATCACTGTCGATGCATCTAAGCCAAGAGCTCAAGCGATTGCCTTGCTCAATGACAAAATTTTAGCAGTTGGTGACAATGACTCGATTCTCCGACTCGCCAATGGATTTACCAGAAAGTTGGATATGGCAGGCAGGACGATTACGCCTGGATTTATTGATGCACATTCGCATCCTGCATCTTCAGGACAGGGCCACTTGCGAAAAGTGGATTGTGATTTGCGATCGATTACTGCTATTCAAGAAGCATTAAAGAAGAAAGCTGATAACACACCAAAAGGCGAATGGGTCCTCGGTTTTAAATACGACGACACAAAAACAAAAGAAGGTCGATACATCAACAGATACGATATTGATGCCGTTGTGAAAGATCATCCAGTGTATATACAACACCGTGGAGGTCATACTGCATATGTGAATTCCAAGACATTGGATCTATTAAAATATGGAAAAGAAACTGCCGATCCACCAGGTGGACAGATCACAAAAGATCCAGCCACTGGTTTACCTACTGGCTTGCTAAAGGAAACTGCAACTGATCCACTAGGCCGTTTGATTCCCAATTCGTTTACACGAGAAGACAACCAGGCCTCAGCCAAACTGATCTCTGAAATGATGAGTAAGACAGGTGTCACATCAGTTACAGATGCCTATGGTAATCCAACTTTTCTAAAGGCTTACAATGATGCTTATATGGCTGACGAACTATCAATACGTGTATACTGCATGATTGGCTATTATGCGATAGACGAAATGATAGATGCTGGTATTCGAACTGGCTTCGGGGATGAATGGGTGAGAGTTGGGGGCATGAAGCTCACATGTGACGGTTCGATATCTGAACGAACGGCACGACTTTCAGAGCCATATGTCGGTCGACCAGATGATTTCGGTATCATTGTTATGCCAGAAGACAAGCTCTACGAATACGCACATAAAGCACATATTAATGACTGGCAAATTGGTATTCATGCAAATGGTGATGTTGGAATTGACATTGCATTAAATGTATTCGAGCGTTTGCAAAAAGAACACAAGCGGATTGATCCTAGATTTCGATTGGAGCACTGTACGGTTATCAATGATGAACTAGTACGTCGTATAAAATCAATTGGTGCTATCCCAAATCCTTTCTCCACCTATGTCTATTTCCATGGAGAGAAAATGGTTAATTATGGAAAGGAGCGATTGAATCAAATGTTCGCACTAAGAAGTTTTCTGGACAATGACATCAAAGTCACGCAGACATCTGACTATCCGCCTGGACCATTTGAGCCCATGATGGCGCTCCAATCAAGTGTCACCAGAACAGACTATCGAGGTACTCTTTGGGGACCACAACAGAAAATCTCTATCGAGGAAGCAATAAAAATTGGGACGATTCACGGTGCACATGCATCATATGAGGAGCACGTAAAGGGATCTTTGGAAGCTGGTAAATTAGCAGACCTTGTTGTGCTGGGCCAAGATCCGACAGCTGTTGATCCGTTTAGTATAATTGATATCCCAATTCATCAAACCATGATAGGTGGTAAGTGGGTATATGAAGCATGATGATCAAACTTGGTCAATAACTAAAGATTGCTAACTCAGCAGGCCTGTAATTGGATCTGTCTTCAAAACCGATACTCTATCCAATCCTACCTCTGCTCTAACAGCACTAGAATTCGATAATACTTCATTTTATTTTTAAGTAAAAAAAATGAAAATAGTATTACTCTTTCTTTTTACAATAACATGCAATTGTATTTTCTCCCAGGTCACTGAATCGTTTTATGCCGATGCACAAACCCAAGTTGACGATCCAGATGGAGATGGCTTCACTTCAGATGCCTGTTCTTTTGGAGATATCAGTATGGGATTTTCGCTTGGTTTATTTTCTACATTGGAGACGATGGATTGTTCCTCAGTTGGAGAAGGCCGGCCTTTTGTACAAGGATCTTATTTATTTGAAATTGATCACAGTAGTTATCCTGTTCAAAATTTTCTAAGCTATAATATGCCTTATGCATTTCATATTACACTTGTTGGGCATTATTCTGGTTCTACTTCACCATTTATTAATGTGCAATCTCAACAAACAAATGGCTCTTTATTTCAAGTTGATTTTTTAGAAAGTAATTCGCAAGAAACTCTCTTTATTGATAATGGAAAAACCATGACACTGCCAGATAATACAATGAGTATTTCCTTTGACATTAATGCTAGCTTAGATGACGATTATGAAATATTAATGCTGCATGGTACGGAAGGGACTTCTGCAGACCTCTCCATTATGGTTCCATCACAGTTCTACTTAGATAACGGGTTACCATCACCTCCTTCCTTTGTGGCAATCAATTCAACCGATGGCCCTTCTTTCCAAAATTACTATCTGCCAGTAGTACAAAAATGTGCAGAAAACGTAATTCTTGAGGATGTTGATTTACAATCTTATATTTATTCGGCTTCAAATGACTTGATTGTAAAAAGTAATATCCCAGCGGGAGAAAATGTCACATTTAGAGCAGGTAATTCGGTAACTCTTGCTAGAGGTTTTAATGCTGAATGTGGCTCAACTTACTCTATTGGAAATTATTCTGGCTGTACAAATTGACCCCTAATCTGTTCAAACAAGACTAAGCTTAAAAGAAAAAATTTCCAAGCAAGAATAGCATAGAAGTAGCCATCCTAGGGTGATTACTGATGCAAAGGACTCCGTTCCTCTTGCTGAGAATAGAAGTAGCCATCCGATGGTGATTTGTGAGGCAAAGGACTCCGTTCCTCTTGCCGAGAATGACTGAAACAACAACTCCAATTAGTAGTAAATTCTTAAGAAGGTGTTAAAAATTTTTATCTACGAACATTTTCGTATATCATTGTCTACGAAAACATTCGTATATGCCAAAACAGCACCCCAGACCCACAGAGTCAGAACTTACAATCTTACAGATATTATGGTCTGAAGGACCATCTACTGTTAGAGAAGTGAATAGCATGATGAATATCCAAAAAGAAGGAGACGTTGGCTACACAACCACTCTCAAACATCTTCAAATCATGGCTGACAAGAATCTAGTCAGCCGAGACACCTCAACGCGCACGCATATCTACAAACCAAATATCCTCGAAGAAGATACACAACGCAATCTGGTGAAAGGCCTTGTCGAAAAAGTGTTTGGTGGCTCTGCTATGAATCTCGTTATGCAAGCACTGGGCAATCACAATACAAGCCCCGAAGAACTCGCTGAAATCAAAAAACTAATTCAAGAACTGGAAAACAAACAATCATGATTGATTTTTTTAATTCTTTACTCACAGAACAATTATCCTACGCCATTTCCTGGACTGTACTGCATTCCTTGTGGCAAGCTTCACTCATTGCCTTGGTCATGTCCTGGTATTTGAATGTATGCAAAAACGATGATGCGATTATTCGTTACCGAATTACCTATGCATCTCTATTGTTTGTTTTCATTTGTGCTTTAGGGACTTTTGCCTATTACTATTTTATGGATGGCGGCATTGCCGATACAGTTGTCCAACATACTTTTGCAATAAATAAGTCATCGGTCTTAATTGCTCAAGAAGAACCCGGAGTTATAGCCAATCTCTCTGGTTGGTTAAGCAATAATCTAAATGTGGTCGCAAGTATGTGGTTATTTGGAGCATTGTTGTTTTCAATGAAATTTGGTGGTTCTTTACTTTTCACAAATAATTTGAAAAATAACCAATCTTCTATTGTTTCTGATTCAGTGTTCACACAATTACTAGCCTTGAAAAAAGAACTAGGAATAAACCGTTACATTAAAATAGCAGAAAGTGCGAAGGTGCAAACACCAATGTTGATCGGTTATTTAAAGCCTGTTATATTATTTCCAGTTGGCCTCATTAATCAACTCAGTATAGAAGAAACAAATGCAATACTCGCACATGAATTGGCTCACATCAAGCGAAATGATTTTGCGCACAATTTATTTATATCACTTTTAGAAACATTGTTTTATTACCATCCTGCGGTTTGGTGGATCTCTGCCAACTTTCGCTTAGAAAGAGAAAACTGTTGTGATGATCTTGCTGTTAAAACAATTGGTGACAAGGCAATTTATGCCAGGACACTTGTGAAAATAGAAGAATTAAAAAGTACGAACATTCCTAGTTTGGCAATTCCAATGGCGAGAAACAAGAATCAGCTGCTTCATCGCATTGGGCGCATTATAAATCAGCCGCAAACAAGAAACCAGATTCGAGAACGAATAATTGCTGTAATGCTATTATTTACATTTTTCTTTGGATTTGCTCATACACCGAGTGTCAATAATGACCGACATATAGCCGTTTCACCAGTTGTCGAAACCAAGTCATCATTTGTCAAACCAGATTGTGCAAAGCAGCAACAATTATTAACGAAATTGACTGCGAAGAATAAAGATTGTAATTGTGATGAGAATAAGGCTCAAGATATTCAGATAAATGTTTTGTCAAGCAACGATAAGAATCGTGATATCCTATACATTGATACAATTCCGTCAAGTAAAAAATCCAACATGACAATTATTAATTCTTCTGATGATCAGGAGGTCGTATTGAAGATGAAGGATGGAAAAATTACTGAGTTAAAGATTGATGGCGAAGAGATTGACGAAGAAAACTATGACAACCATTTGGGTCATGAAAGCCTGGACTTAGAAGAAATTATAGAAAAAGCTAAAGCAGATTTTAAAGGAATTTCCGTAGACGAACTTAAAGAATCAATAGAGAGTATAAAAGAAGATTGGAATAATTTCGATTTTGATTTTGATAAAAATGATGGGTCTGACTATTCATTTGATTTTCAATTTGATTCTCTCCATTTAAGTCAACTCAAAAGCATTCACGATTTTCCTATCAATTTTGATATGGATTCCATTATAAGTGAAGTGCAGAGTAATTTTGGAGATCAAAGGCAAATCCATATAAAACTGATAGATAGCATGAATCAAATGCGCGATTCTATATACAGTGGAATTATAGAAATGCGAATGGATGCTGATGATAACATCTTTAAATGGCATAATCCATCTGGTGAAAATCACATTTATCAATGGCATAACTTCCCAGGAAATGATGACATATTTGAATTGAAGAATAGAATTTCAAAAAAACAGAATAGCAAAACAAATACTCCTACTGATGTTTTAATTGAAGAGTTAAATAAGGATGGCTTTTTACCAGAAACAGGTAGTCATAAAATTGAATTAACTGGGAAGCACTTGAAAATCAATGGCGATAAACAGCCATCTAATATTTATAAGAAATACAAGAAAATATTTGAGAAAGAGATTGGACATTCATTGACCAAAGATTTTAAAATCAAAATTGAAACTGATCGGAAGTAAACTATATAGTATAGTCCTTGACTAAAAAATTAAATGTGAACAATTTTGTACTAACATGTATCATAATATTTACTTCTCAATTTTGTTTTAGCCAATATCAAATTGGATTAATTCCAAGAACGAGCCCAGATAAATCAATATATCAAAAGGTAGGATATACTGGAGTAGAAATAACATATGGAAGCCCTAGAGTTAACAATAGAAAGATATGGGGAGAATTAGTTCCATATAATGAAGTTTGGAGGGCAGGAGCAAATAATGCGACTACAGTACACTTTGATTCAGAAGTACTAATAAATAATATTCCTCTAGATAGCGCTACATATGCATTATTTGTTCTACCAAGAAAGGATGATAAGTGGACTATAATCTTTAGTAAAAACGCTAAACAATGGGGATCATTTAACTATAACAAGGATGATGATGCTTTAAGAGTAGATATATTACCTAGGAGAACCAGCAATCAAACTGAACAGTTAACATATTCTATTTCTCAAACTGGTACTAAATACGGGAGTATACTGCTTGCATGGGAATACTTAGAATTAGAAATTCCGTTCGAAACAAACTACCTAAGTCAATTTGAACAAGAAGTTGAAAACAGAGCGAGTAAACAACAAGATTATCTAAAGTGGATAGTCTATCTGCAAGGAGCTGAGTACTTGGAACAAATCCAAGCTAATTCTGATCTAGCATTTGATTGGATAAATAAAGCTGAGGAAATGATGAACTCAACATCATCAGCAGAATGGAATACTCAATTCTATCCAAGAGATCATATCAAAGGACATTTATATTGGACAAAAGCAAAGCTATATGCTCAAATCGAAAAGTTTAATGAAGCGGTAAGTTATGCGAGGAAAGTAAAATCACTTGAAGACATAAGTTACTATAATAGAAAAAGTGAAGATGAAAATATAGATGCCTTATTAAATTTTTGGGAGAGTAAATAGGCACTACATATAATATAAATAGTTTTGAAATACTTCTTATATCCTTTGATAGCAATTTTGCTTTTATCCTGTCAACAAGAAGAAAGTAAGTGTGATAAAATTGTATCGATTATTCTTGAAAATAGCCTTCGCAAACATAAGATTGATGCTGATCAACTAAAAGAAATTTGTAATTGTGATTTTGAAGAAGATGAATTTATTAATAAGATTCTAACGCTTAACAATGAGCCGCACACCTTTTATGTAAGAAATGGAGAGTTTATCTATGGATCCTATTCTTCAGACAAATCAAATACTACAGGATGTTATTTTACAAGACCTAATATTCCAGATAGAGTTGGATATATAAAATTAGAGCCTTTAATGATTGATATTAATTTATCTGAGGAAAAAACAATTGATATTACTTCCAAATATGTACGTAACATCCAAAAGAAAATCCAAGAAGAAGACGAGAGTGAGTTAGATGCATGGCTTATTGACTGTAGTGATAATACTGGAGGAAATATGTGGCCGATGCTTGTTGGGCTAGAGCCTTTTTACGATCAAAACATATTAGGCCACTTTGAGTTAGATCAGGATACTGTAATCTGGCGAGCAGAAGATGGAGACATTTATTATGATGATTTCAATTTCACTCAAAAATGCTGTCCGACATGCAAACCTTATCAACTTAAAAACGATGTTAAAATTGCATTATTAGTAAGTCATCGTACGGGAAGTTCAGGTGAAGCGACAGCAATTTCCTTACAGTCTTTGGATAAAACTAGTGTCTTTGGATGTCAAACTTCTGGCTTCGCATCTGGCAATAGCGCATTTCCAATAGTAGAAAATGAGCATCTCTTGTTAACAACAAGTATTATGACCAATGATGAAAATGTGTCATTTCCCAATGGCATTCTACCTGACTATAGTTGCACAAATAGTAAAGAACTTGAACAAGTCTTAGAGGAATGGTTAGTAAAAATTTAGCATTATAATAAAATGAAATTAACTAGGATAGCAATAGTCCTTATTCTGTTTTTCTGTAATTGTACACCAGAAAACAGATCTATTCATATGCTATCAGAAGAATACTTTATAGATGGCAAGTGTGAAGAATTATTTCAACATTATCAACACTTCTTAATTCCAGGTGAAGATTCTATACGCTATCATACCTTTTCGCAAAGAGGAATAGATTCGACGGAGAATATTTTATTATATGTTCAAGGATCTGGGTCAGAACCTATTTTCTCTATAAAAACAGATGGTCAGGGCTATTGGATCAACGGATCTATGCCTATTAATTTAAATGATGTTCCTGATAATTATTTATTGGTTTTAATCTCCAAATTTAAAATTCCCTTTTGTATAAGTACCGCAGAAGAGTATGTACAACAAGGCACTTAAGTACCTTGGACTTAATCATTAAGGATGTTCCTTTATAATAACGCCTGCTCAACATCCTCAACGATATCATCAATGTGCTCCAACCCAACAGATATTCGAATCAATCCTTCCGTAATGCCGATGAGTTCTCTTTCTTCTTTAGGTACTTTCAAATGAGTCGTGGATGACGGGTGAGAAGCAATAGTTCTGGTGTCTCCTAGATTTGCCGTCAAGGAAAATAATTGGAGAGAGTCCATGAATCGTTTGCCAGCCTCCAATCCATTTTTTAATTCGAAGGTGACAATTCCTCCACCTTGTTTCATTTGCGTTTTTGCCAATTCGAATTGTGGGTGCGAATCAAGGAACGGATAATTGACTTTAGAGACAAGAGGATGCTGTTGTAGCCACTGCGCGAGAGACTTTGCATTGTCACAATGTCTGTCCATGCGCACAGCAAGTGTTTCCAAACTTTTAGAGAGTATCCAAGCATTAAATGGTGACAATGAAGCTCCCGTACGTCTGATAAATTGGTACACTTTATCTATTAAGTCTTCGCGCCCAGCAACTGCGCCTCCCAGCACTCTTCCTTGACCATCGATAAATTTTGTTGCAGAATGTGTCACTAGATCAGCACCAAAGTCTACTGGATTTTGCAAATACGGTGTACAAAAACAATTGTCAACATTGAGTATTAAATCATGTTGTTTGCAAAAACCAGAAATTGTCTGGAGGTCAAAAATAACAAGACCTGGATTGGAAGGAGTTTCCAGATAGAACATTTTCGTTTCTGGTCTGACTGCTTGTTGACATTCGTCCAAATTTGATGGATCAACAATTGTAACATCTATGCCGTACTGGGGCAATGATTGCTGAAGAAATTGAAATGTAGATCCAAATACCGCTCTGGAAGAAATGACATGATCACCTGTCTGGAGCAGGCTTAGGAAACTTGCAACGATAGCTGACATTCCACTGGCAGTGGCAACAGCCCGATCTGTGTTTTCCAACTGTGCCATTTTCTGTTCAAATTCATTAACAGTCGGATTGGTAAATCTACTGTAGATATTGCCTGCTTCATCTCCCGCAAAAGTTGCTTGCATTTGAGCAACATTATCAAAAACAAAAGAACTGGTTGGAAATATTGGGGAACTATGTTCTCTATGTTGAGAACGTTCAGTTTGTAGTCTTATAGCTTTGGTCTCGAAATTCATATACATCAAATTTTACAGCATACAAACCAAGAAAGAAGAATAAGGAAATCGTATTTATTTTATCTATACTGCAATTGCAGTTAGGAATTAGCACCTTGTCTAGAGACAGGTTGCTAAGGTTTCATCGGGCCTTTCCCTCCACCTTTCTTGATAAGCATACCAAAGAACTGGCGCAAAGGTATAAGAGTTTGTGAAATGAAATAGCAATTGTCGATTTTGTTTTTTCTGTTTGCGATAATTAACATTCTTTCAGAGAACTTTAATCAGCAATTTTTCATTTAATAGAACATTAGTTATTTTTATAAGAGAATGAGATTCATATCCGGCCATAAACAATTTACCAATCCATTGCAGCAGTAAGCCGGTTACTGCTATAGACACAAAATTGACGATTATGAAAGTATCCTACATGACTCAGGAAGTATATGAGAAATTGATGGCAGAACTTGATGAGATGAAAACAAAAGGAAGAGAGGAAATCGCGCAAGCCATTGCTACTGCACGAGATAAAGGTGATTTGTCAGAGAATGCAGAATATGATGCTGCCAAAGATGCACAAGGGATGCATGAATTGAAGATCAATGAAATGGAAAAGCAACTTGCTGTAGTTAAGTTCATTAAGGAAGAAGATGTCGACACAAGCCAAGTAAGTATCCTGACAAAAGTGACAATCCTCAACAAAAGAGTGAACAAAGAATTTACCTATAAAATTGTATCAGAGTCTGAGGCGGACATCAAGGAAAAGAAAATCTCTGTTTCTTCTCCAATCGGTGAAGGGCTTTTAGGCAAGAAGGTTGGCGAAGTAGCAAAAATACAAACGCCTGGAGGAATTATGGAATTGGAAGTATTGAACATTACCATTTAGTATGGCAAGCATTTTCACCAAGATCATCCAAGGAGATATTCCATGTTATAAAATAGCAGAAAACGAAACCTGCTTTGCATTTCTCGATATCAATCCGCTACAAAAAGGACACACACTTGTCGTTCCAAAAGTTGAAGTGGATCGCTATTTTGATTTGGATCCAGAAACACTTTCTCAACTGACTGTTTTCTCTCAACAAATAGCTAAAGCAATTAAGCAGGCATTTCCATGTGATCGAGTTGGGAAAGTTGTCATTGGTTTGGAAGTGCCCCATGCTCATGTCCATTTGATTCCCATTAATCAGATGGCTGATATGGATTTCAGATCACCAAAATTGCAGTTGTCTAAGGAGGAGTTTTTGGACATAGCATCAAAGGTGAAAGATGCATTGGGTACCTAGCTAATATCAGCTGACTGGTTAGATACCCAAATATGATTTGATTCAGTCTCCCAATTAACTAATACTAATTTTAGGGGCAAAAAAGTGCTAATCCTCCAACTAGTCTGATACTTTAGTGTAGTTTACAGGAGAAACATCAACCTATGAATAAGTCTCTTTTTTATTTGCAATTTTCGTAAGCCATCTTTCATTCCCGGCACGTCTTGAGTTACTTATTACGTTTCCGTTCTTCCATCAGCTGTTCAAACATGCGATTCAATTGGGAAGATTTGACAAACGGGATTTCGATGTTTCCGGGAGATGGTTCATGTTCCCCTGGATGAATCATGCCGTATTGTTGTACACTCACATAAAATGGTACGAGTTGCTTCAAGGCAGGTGACAACAACCACAAGTTTTGCAATAAGATATCAGCATATTCCTTTGGGTCTTGCATAATGTTATAAGCCTGAGGCAACCAGAGATCAGTATAACTCCGTTGTTCTTGTTGTACACCTTCACCACGAAAATAAAATTTGAATTGTCGCCACTTTGCTGCCATCACCGTTTCTTCATGGAAAAATAACATCCCTTCTCGAGGTGGAGTTTTGCAATTGTCAAACAATAAGCAGGACTGATCGACGCCATCAATTGCCCGATCAGTAGGTACATCTGCATTGACCAAGGCAGCAAGTGTGGTATAAATATCTGAGATAGCCACTATTTCATTTGTAACCATCCCTTTATTTATCATTCCATTCCATTGCATCATCATCGGTGTACGAACTGCACCTTCATGAACATCTCCCAAATATCCACGAAATGGTCCTGTATCACCAACGGTTGGAAAAAGGACTCGATCTGGTCCATTGTCGCTGGCATAAATAATTAAGGTGTTGTCAGAAATCCCAGCACGCTCAATTGCATCTAATACCTGGCCGACATGATAGTCATGCTCAATCATCATGTCTGCATATTCGCCGTTTTCTGACCTTCCTGCAAAATCTGGATGCGGTACATATGGATGGTGCATAGCAGTCCAGGGCAAGTAGAGAAAAAATGGATCTTCGTTATTTTTATGGTCTTCAATATAGGCTGTTGCTTTCTCTTGTATAATCGAATCCATTAAGGGTCTCATTTCCAAGGTATATGGAATGTCTGGTGATACTCCAGAAGATGCTGTACCCTCAAGAATATCAAACTTTTTTGAAATGGTAGGATCAAAACCAACTTTATCATGCCACATTACATTCCCAGTACTGTTAGACAATCCCCACCATTCATCGAATCCTTGGTCGGTAGGAAATCTACCAGCATCTTTTCCTAAATGCCATTTGCCAAAAATTGCTGTATCGTATCCTTTCCCTTTTAGTAATTCTGCAATGGTCACTTCCCAATTTGCAAGTCCTTGAGGCAAGCCTTGAATTGGTATTGCTCGTGTTGTTCCTGAACGAATGGCATACCTGCCTGTCATCAATGCGGATCTTGACGGCGTACATTCTGCTTCAACATTGAAATTGGTAAAGCGAATGCCATCTCTAGCAATTCGATCAATATTAGGCGTAGGTGCAGCTCTTATTATTCCTCCACCATAACAACCAAAATCACCGTAACCTATATTATCTGATAGCATCAAAACTATATTGGGTCTTTCTTGGCTGTGCAGAGTAATAAAACAAAACACAAAGGCTAACAATAGATACTTCTTCATAAATTATTTATTCAGGTTTATACCATATAGGAGAAGACCACGCTCGCTCCTGTATAGAGTAAGGTACATCTTTCGGCATCGGAACACCAAGTGATACCGCATCAAAAGTTGTCCATCTGGGGGTTGGAATTTCCAATACTCGTGCATAGTAAAATGCTTGCTTTGTTGGATCAAAATCTGAGTCCTGCCAAATGCTAGACAATTGAACAGAACCAATGGTGTTTGTATAACTAGCGCTAGTTGTATCAACAGTATTTTCAATCAGAGGCAACCTACCATGATTGTCTAATTTTCGGTAGCCATCCCACACAACGGGATAAATCTTTTCTTGAGCATTACCTTCATTATCGACCCATACTTTGATGATTTGTACCTGGTCCAAATTTGCTCCTTCATTGTCTTTAGTAGCTTTAATAATGAAGGAGAGAGAATTTTGTTCGTTAACATTGTGAAGTGTCGAGCCCATTGGCACACCTAGTTTATATGCTTCTTCAACCCACGAATCGTCATTCAAATCAAGGGAAGTCCAGTTTAAAAAACCAAAAAAACGTAATTGAATCCGAGGTCCACTTGTTGCATAAACTTCCTTGCGAACCAGTGCATCAAAAATTGATTCTCTAGTGTTTTGTCCAGCCCAGACAGCAGCTAATCCAGCTACAGAGCTTTTTCGATTTCGGAGACCACCTTTTCCAGTACTCAACCTCACCTCTGCATTTAGATCTTTAATTCCTGACTTCCCAATATTGTTGTTCTCTTCAACATTGCTACCACCATTGTGTCCATCACTACTTCCAATCACACCAAACTGAAATGGATTGTTGCCAAATGTTTGTTCCAGTACCATTCCATTTTTCCATGCTTCTCTGACATATGCACCACTAGGCCCTACTTCCTTTCTGGGATTACCTTGGCCCAGTGCAAATGGATAAACTTCAAAATCTGCGAACTCATCATTTGGTGATAATATGGGATGGGTCATCGACTGTCCTTTAATTTGGACAACTTCATTGACTGGTTCATTCCTTAGTCTTGTTTCAATGTAGAGAGAATCAAATGGACTACCGTCATACGTGTTGAGTGCATACATTCTCCCATCACTAATGTTGGCATTGTGCGGAATAGCAATCAATTCTATTCCCTGATCGCGCTGCTTCTCCATCCATTCCCATAGCAATTCAGGATTTTGAGAGTCGAATGAAGAGAAAGGTCGACCACTTACCTTACCACCTTTATAAATGACATTTCGATGTAAATTTTGTGCATATCGAGGACCAGCAATTAGTGAGCGATACACAGCAGGGGAAGAAGTCCATTCGTAGGCTGGGAATGTCGTAAATGTTCCTGGCTCATAATGTTGATCTGCTATTTCAACCATTTTCTCCCACGTATGCTCTAAATCCTTCGGCTTGATTAATTCCTTATATGGCCAGTTTGTACCCATAGAAAATTGGAGTTTCCGAAATGCTTTTCTCACTACATTTGGATCAGAACTTTTCAAATTATCAGCTAGCTTAAATTTTGACAAAGAATGAGACTCGTCAGTCATTTGCATCAACGCACCCATGTATTCTGCATGATCTGCAACAGCCATAAAATCAAGCGGGCGATTCATTTTCATTTGACCTCCTGAAACGTGAGGAATCGCTTGTCCTTTTCCGAATTGATAGGCTTGATCAGGAGTTACTCTTACATTTGATGTATATGCATCGAAAGACCAACCTGTATGAACATGTAAATCACCAAAATAGAGATTGCGACTGGAATTGCTCTCAATGTTTGAATCATTTATTGTGGCAGTATGTATAAAAGTTGAATCTTGGAATTCTTGTTCTGCACAACTCATAATGAAACAAGAAGTAATAAAAATATAGATGACCGAAGGGAAATTCATGTTAGACTAAACTAACAAATGTTGTGTAATATGAGCGCTAATTAGACTCTGAATTAAATTTGATGTGATCCGATTGACCTACGGATCACATCAAATTTAGGTGCAAGCTCTATTCCCATTAATGTCTAAAGAGGCTAAGCGCTGTCATCCCTCCCTTCAAATAGAGCGCTGCTGCTATAAAATTAAACTAATGAGAAGGGAGTTCTGATCATTCGATAATTCTCGCTTTTTTTGGTACTTCATCCTGAGCTCCCTTATAAGCCATTATTGTCTTATTAGGGCGCTCGGGATGACACCTCTTCGAAATCATTGGCTAATGAGGGCTCGGAATGACAGA
>CAYNMW010000025.1:0-33049 GCA_964398295.1 uncultured Saprospiraceae bacterium
TTTACGGAGAATTTGACAATGACTTTGTCAGAATCAATGGCACATTTGAGGTGACTGCTGGGCTTGCTAATCCATCTTCTGTTCATCTCAAAGATATTCATGCGGATATCAATAGCAATGACATTCTTGAGAAACTATCCAAACTCGATATTTATCGTTGGGCATATAAGAACAGACCTGATGAACAGCATATCGGGCCTACTGCAGAAGATTTTTATGCAACTTTTAGGACAGGAGACGATGATACCAAAATTTCTACGATTGATGCTGATGGAGTTGCCCTTGCTAGTATCCAGGCATTAAAAAATGATAATGATACTCTAAGAAATGACAATTTAGAGATGAAAAAAACGATCGATCAGATGCAAAGTGAAATCGCGGAGATGGAAATTTTGCTTGATCACATAATTGTAAAATTATCGCTATTAGATACCAAGGAGTAATTAAGTGATATGCTCTTTTAGTGATTCCAAAAACATGTCTACTTCCCTATTGTTTTTTAAAATGATACATGTCTTCTCTTTACTCACTTTGTCAACCTTTGCTAATTGAGATTTCCGCCTAAGTAAATTGTAGGTTGCGACGTAGTGTAGAAAATTGATGTCTAGTCGTTCAGGGCAACCTTCAGCCATATCAAATCTTCGCTTACCATAATTTTTTACTGTTCGAGAAATCACTCTGTACAAACAGGTGGGAGTTTTGTAATCCATGTAAATAATGGTATCAGCTCTTGCAATGCGAATATCTAAAGTAGAGCCATAGTTGCCGTCGATAATCCAGGATTCTTTGGCAGCCAATTCTCTGACAATTGGTTCCCATTCTGATCGTGGAGTTTCTGTCCAATTCGGTTTCCAATAATGACTGTCTAGGTGATGGAGGGGCAGTTTTAATGCCTCATGCAATTTCTTTGACAAGGTTGATTTGCCAGCGCCGCAACAACCGATAACCATAATTCTTTGCATAGATATCCTTTCTGTATTAAGCAAGCCTGTTATCCACTATCCGATTCAATTTACCACCTTGACTACGAGGAATCGAATTTGGTGCTTTTAGTTCAATCTCCATGGATAAACCAATTGTGTCCTTAATTTTATTTTTTAGTTTGGATACTAGCAATTTGTGATCCAATGAAACACCTTCATTTACTTCTACTTCGACCTTAACCGAATCCATTGTATGTTCACGCGATACAATTAAATGATAATTAGGACTCAATGAATCAATTTGGTGTATCACTTCTTCTACTTGAGTATGAAAAAGATTGACGCCTCTGATGATCAGCATATCGTCAGCTCTTCCTTTGATTGGTGACATTTTGATGTGTGTTCTTTTCGCATTTCTATCATAATCTATTGAACAAATGTCGTTAGTCCAATATCTTAGAATTGGAAAAGCTTCTTTGGTTAAAGTTGTAAATACAAGGACTCCCTCTTCTCCATAAGGCAATGCTTTACCTGTGTCCTTATCCACTACTTCTGGAAAAAAATGATCTTCCCATATATAGCTACCTGTTCCTTTTTCTTCAAAATCTTCCTGAGAAACACCGGGACCAACGATCTCACTTAAACCATAAATATTTGTTGCCGTAACATGCAGACCGGCTTCTACTTGTTCTCTTATAGCCTCTGTCCATGGCTCTGCTCCTAGAATCGCATACTTTATTGCAAGCTCCTTTGTATCAATTCCTCTTTTGTGAAATTCATCAGACAGAGTTTGTGCATACGAAGGCGTACAACAAATCACGTCTGGCTTGAAGTCTTGCAAAATGGTCAATTGTCGTTCTGTCATCCCTCCTGATACAGGAATCACAGCCATACCTAATTTGGTGGCACCACCGTGCATACCTAAGCCTCCTGTAAAGAGTCCATAACCATAGGCATTATGCAAGATCATACCTGGCTGAGCACCACCGCAAACCAAAGATCTTGCGACTACTTCATCAAAAACATCAAGATCCTTTTTGGTGTAAGCGACAACGGTCGGCTTCCCAGTTGTCCCACTTGACGCATGGATCCGTCTTATTTCGTCCATTGGCTTAACAAAAAGACCGTAAGGATAATGATCTCTCAGATCAGTCTTTTTTGTAAAAGGTATTTTATGTATGTCTTCTACTCCTTTGATGTCTGAAGGGATTAATCCAAGCTCATCAAATTGTCTTTTGTAAAAGGGTACATTATTGTACACTGTATTTACTAAATTAACAAGGCGTTCATTTTGAAGCATGCGGAGCTCATCAAGTGGCAGGGTCTCAATTTCTTTATTATACATTTTTATTAATTATACATTCAATAAAAATAAAGCATTTAAGATACCGAATTAAGAACTAGAGCAAAGTGCTAAGCAAAATTGTGATTGGGTATGACCCTCAATAAGCCTCATCGAAAATCTCTATATCAAAAAGAAGCACTGAATTTGGTGGCACTAGCCCCGAATACCCTTCTTCACCATAAGCCAAAAATGAAGGTAGTAATAATGTCATGCTTGTCCCTCTATTGACCAAAGTCATTGCCTGATCCCAACCAGGCACCATCTGTCCAATAGTGAATCGAATTGGCTTGCCTCTATCATAACTGGAGTCAAATGTATTACCATCCAAAAAATAACCTTTATAGTGAGCTTTCACCGGCATTCCTCTTTTGAGCAAAGGACCTGTTCCCTCTTTATTGATCACATAAAACAAACCATTTGATTCACGTTTGACTTGTAAATTTCGACCAGCTATATAATCAATGATCACATTTTGATCTTGCTCGAATTGTGATCTCGGATTAGAGGTATAATATTGAAATAAATCTGAAAGGTCAATCCCTTTGGCGCTGCTTTGTTCGCTTGCAGCCAATGGAGCTTGATTATTTGTAGTGTCCGCTTTTTTGCTTTGACAGGCTACAAGTGAGATTAGAAGAATAAGAAGTATGGAAGAATAAGAAGTTGTGCGAGAGCAAATGTTATGACATAGCATTGACATGCTTCGTGAGCTTGCTCTTAAGATTACCAGCTTTATTCTTGTGCCAAGTATTGTTCTTAGCTAACTTATCAATCATAGAGATAACTTTAGGAAGCATTTCTTTTGCAGCAGAAGCATCCTCTGTTTCTCTAAGTTTTTGAATCAAAGTTCTAGTAGACTTCTTGTTATATCTATTTCTCAGTCTTTTGACTGCATCTTGTCTGATTCTCTTTTTTGCTGACTTATGTTGTGCCATTAATCTATTTTCTTTTTGAAATGGAGTGCAAATATACGCTTATTTTATAAATACAATCAAGAAAACATTGGTGTTTCTTTTATTTCTCATTGATTTACAATATATTGATAATCAACAAATTAAAGCAAAGTTAGCTGGTTTCATCAAATGAAATAGCCAGTGACTGTTAAGAACGCAGATATGTGGCCAGCTTCTTTGACCCTAAGGTAAATACATCTAAACATCAATAGCTTAGCTAAAATGAGTAGATATAATGCATGGATGCTGGCATTTTTTGGGATGTTGGTACATCCTATTTATGGACAATTTCAATTTCGAAATATCGATGTTGAACAAGGTATATCTCAGAATAGTGTTGTTGCAATTTCTCAAGATTCTGTCGGAAATTTATGGTTTGCTACTCAAGATGGATTGAATAAATACAACGGAGAATTCACTATTTATAAAGAATATTTTGAAGATGTAACAAGCACTAGCGACAAATCCACAGGAGTAGTCTATACAGATAGACAGGGTACCGTTTGGATCATCGACATCAAAGGCGAACTCAAACAGTACAACGCTGTCGAAGATAAATTTATGCAAAGCCGGCATCACAACATCAGTCAGATTCATCAGGATTATGATTTGCATTATTGGTTGTTTAGTAAACAAAATGAATTGGCAATTTATGCCACACTAGAAGAAGAAGCATTGACAAGAATTGCATTAGATGCCAAAGTGTATAGCATAGTTCAATACAAGGAGGCGGAAGTAGAATTGTTGACTAATAAGGGACGAATTATCCTACATCGAAACGCAATTGGAAAATGGGACATTTCTGCGCGACTCAATCAACAGATCAGTTTTAGTGATGCCATACGTGACTCTGATGGGGTTATGTGGTATACAAGTTTTCAAGATGGTTTATTCTATAGAAATGTAAATAGTCCAGTATTAGACACATTTACCAATGACCGTATTCCTGAATTGACAAGTTGGTATTCTATTGCAGTCGATCAGGCAAACAATCTTTGGCTTGGGAGTTATGGAAATGGAGTATCCATGATCGAACCCAGTAGAAAAAATATTCATCATTTTTTGCCTAAGAAAAATAATCAATTCTCCATTAGTTATCATGATGTGTTGCAGGTATTCCTGGATAAGACTGGTAATATGTGGTTTGGGACAGATGGTGCGGGTGTTGATTACTTTGACCCCTACTTGCAGGTATTCGAGTTGTTTACGAATGGTACTGTGCCTGAAGGAATCAATATCGATGTGATCAGAGCGATCGAAAAAAATGACAATGTTTTATTTATAGGGACATCTGGTAAAGGACTGACGAGTTATAACGAATCTACAGAACAATGGAAGACATATAAAACAACTGACGGACTACCGGAAGACAGGATCATGTCTTTGTACACAGACTCGAATGCAAGACTTTGGATAGGCACTCAATTTGGCGGATTAGCTATTGCGTCTTTTTCAGATAGTCATTTGACGAAAGTCATCAAACGATTAGATGGCTACACCATTTGGACAATAAAAGAAGGACCCCAAGCAGATCAAGCATGGATAGGGACGCACAACAATGGATTATTACTATTTGACCTCAACCGTGGGCTCATTGATTCCATACCCATCCGTTCAGATGGCAAACAGGTAAGTATCCGAGACCTCGCTTTTTTTCAAGATCAGATATACATTGCAACTGATGAGAGTGGCCTATTTGTCCATACCAAATCGAATGGAGTTCAACCATTAACTATCGGTGAAGAAGTAGAAAAAATTAAGTGTATTCAAAATGATGCCGATATACAATTATTGATTGGAACCAATGGCAATGGTTTGTATAGTTACTCATTCGAAAGCCAGGAAATTCACTTGCTTGCGAATACTGAACTAGGTCTTTCAAATGATGTAATTTATGGGGCACAAAAAGGAGATGAGAACACTATTTGGGTAAGTAGTAACAGAGGGATTAGTGAATTACATTTCGACTCCATCCATGACAATTCGCCTGTACAATCCATTCGAAACTATGATAAGGAGCATGGCTTACAGTCCTATGAATTCAATACTGGTGCTTCTTTTCAGGATAAAAATGGCACCATTTATTTTGGTGGAATAGAAGGTCTCAATTACTTTGACCCTACAATACAAAAAGGTAAAAACGAACATTCTTTTAATACCAATATTATTGAAATCAACGTAGGTGATTCAACAATTTTACCTAAACTAGATGCCATTACAATAGCCCCTAATGAAAATACATTTAGCATCCATTATTCAGGAATGCAATTTAGCTTGCCCAACAAGTTGAAATACAAATATAGGCTTAGCCCCTACCATTCTGAATGGACAGAATCAAAGAACAATACCGTAAGCTATATGAACATACCTGCGGGTTCATATGACTTTGAAGTAAAGTCTACAAATTATGACGATACTTGGACTGGAGCATTGACATCTCAACGAATTGACGTAAAGGAACACTGGTACTTATCCAGTTTGTTCAGAATTTTTTTAATACTTGGTTCGCTGTCATTTCTATACTATTTATACTATACCAAATCCAGGCAACTTCAATATGAAAATAGCATTGAACAAAATAAACTTAAGGCAGAATATCTAGAAAAACTCGACCAATCCAGAACGACATTCTACAGTAATCTGACTCATGAATTTAGAACGCCTATTACCATCATCTCAGGGATTACCAAACAACTTGATATCGAATCAAAAAAGAAAAAAACAATCCTTAGAAACAGTGAAAATCTACTTCATCTAGTGAATCAAATGCTTGATCTATCTAAAGTTGAAAGTGGAGCGGCACAGGTAGAAAAAAAACCGATTGAAATAATCAGCTTCACAAGAAGATTAACAAATTCATTTAATTCTTATGCCCAGAACAAATGGATTAGCTTAAATTTTTACAGCGATTTACAGAAGCTTCCAGTGAATATAGATCAAGAAAAATTTTCAATCATCGTCACGAACTTAATTTCGAACGCACTTAAATGTACGCCAGAATATGGACAAGTACTTGTCACCTGTTTACTTGTGGATGACATGTTGCAGATAGAAGTAAACGATACAGGTATTGGAATAAAACAAGAGGATATCCCTAAGGTATTTGAGCGATTTTATCAGGTAGAAAAAAATGGTAAAACGGGAACTGGCATCGGACTTGCTCTCGTCAAAGAATTGGTAACATTACTTGAAGGTGACATTGAGGTAAGCAGCGAATTCAATCTGGGAAGCAAGTTTCTAGTATCCTTACCAATAGAAAGAATAGAGTCAGATGAACTCACTGTAAATGGTAAAGCGAATGAAGATTACGAACAAACATTTGATGCTAGCATCCTTGTCATTGATGACAATTTGGATCTACTTGAATACATCTCTGATGTTCTCAAAACCAAATACAATGTCATTAAAAGCAACTCTGCATTCAAAGCTCTAGATCTTGCTGACAAGGTGATACCAGACATTATTCTTACAGATGTCATGATGCCGGAAATGGATGGAATTAAATTAGTAAATCTACTAAAAAACAATCCAAAGACAAGTCACATTCCGGTAGTTATGTTAACTGCAAAAGCTGGGCAAGATCACATCATAAAGGGATTACAAGCTGGTGCGATTGCCTACATGACAAAACCATTTGATGAGCAAGAATTGTACGTCAGATTGGATCGCTTATTGGAAGAAAGAAAAAGAGTACACGAATACTTCTCTTCGAATGATAGTCTACCGGCTGACCAAAATCAGGAAAACGAAGTCATTACTCAAATTAAGAACATCATCAATGAACAGTTGGCTAATGAAGGATTTGGGGTTTCTTCCCTTGCTACTCTGATGCAAATGGACAGAACACAATTGTATCGGAAAGTCAAAGCAATTACAGGTAATTCACCTTCTCAATTGTTCAGAGATCAACGGATGAAACATGCCAAAAAACTACTCAAGACAACGAAAAAGAATATTTCGGAGATAGCTTTTGAGTGTGGTTTTTCTGACCCAAATTATTTCTCTCAGGTATATAAAACGAGTTTTGAAAAATCACCTTCAGACGATCGTTAACATCATTTTTTAATTGACTATCAATGAGTTAAGCGCAATCTGTTTTATGAATGTTGTATTCTAAATATCTCAGAATGCAACAAAATTCATAGGAATTACAACATTTATACGGGGTCTACAACAGATATGAATGGCATATTTGAGGAGTTCTTGAGCAGTTTGAAATTCTTTCATTATTCTATTAAAACCAAATTGAAATGATCACACATAACTTAACTTCTAGGTTTCAAGCAAGAATTATTAGCAACAGAGAATCCGAGATTTTAGATCTCATTTCTAAAGAATTTACTATTAATGAAATTGCTAAGCTTCTATTTTTGAGTCCTCATACAATTGTTACCCACAGAAAAAATATGATGAGGAAACTGGACGTAAAAAACGCAGCAGGTATGATACGGAAAGCCTTTGAATTAGGGCTTCTATCCGTAGACCAAAATACTATACCGAAAGCATCCTAAATAATCTTCTTGTCCTCCCTTATTATTTGACAAGATTAGAGCATTTTAATCAAGTGTTTACAGTCGTTTGCACAAAGAGTGTTATTTCGTGCTGAATAATTGAATTTATCTGTGTATTGCAGTACTTTCGACCCCAATATTTAGCTAAAATGTAAACTTGATGTCAGACTATTCTTATGTATTCAATGCTCATCCAGAGTTCATTGAAAATATGTATCAAAACTATACTGCTAATCCAGAATCTGTAGAGGACGGATGGAGGACATTCTTTCAAGGCTTTGAATTTGCTTCAAGTAAAAATGGGCATTCCAATGGTCAAGTTGCAATCGAGGCAGGACAGCTAGATAAAGAATTTGCCGTACAAGCAATTATTCATGGTTACAGGGACAGAGGTCACCTATTGTCAACCACCAATCCAATCAGACAAAGAAGGGATAGAAAACCACATCTCGACCTTGCAGATTATGGCTTAAGTGAGCAGGATCTCAAACAATCATTTGCAGCTGGTGCAGAGATTGGTTTACCAGGTGCAAGTCTCCAGGAAATTGTGGATAAAGCAAAAGGCATTTACATACGAAATATTGGTTTTGAATACGCTCATATTGAGAATAGAGATAAAAAATTATGGCTACGTGAGAAGATTGAAAATCGACCTTTAGATGGTTCGCATGGATTATCTGTTGATGACAAAAAGAGAATACTGGAGAAGCTGAATGGAGCTGTCATGTTTGAGAAATTTCTCCATACAAAATATGTCGGCCAAAAACGGTTTTCGCTTGAAGGCGGAGAATCAATTATCGCTGGACTTGATGCAATTATCAATACAGGAGCTGCAGATGTTGTAGAAGAAGTTGTGATTGGTATGGCACACCGAGGTAGACTTAATGTTCTTGCGAATGTAATGGGCAAAACCTACGAACACATTTTTAATGAATTTGAAGGCACTGCTTTACCAGATTTATCATTCGGTGATGGTGATGTAAAATACCATCTAGGCTATTCGTCTCAGGTAGATACACCAAGTGGTAAAACGGTACACCTCAAGCTGGTCCCAAACCCATCACATCTCGAATCAGTAGATCCAGTAGTCGAAGGGTTTTCCAGAGCTAAAGCGGATATCCTTTATGGCAGTGATTATGATAAAATATTACCGATTTTGATCCATGGTGATTCTGCTATCGCTGGTCAAGGAGTTGTCTATGAATGTGTACAAATGAGTCAGTTGCCTGGCTATTATACAGGAGGAACTATCCATTTGGTTATCAATAATCAAATCGGATTTACGACTAATTTTGATGACGCAAGAAGTTCGACATATTGCACCAGTGTAGCAAGTCTTATTCAAGCCCCTGTATTCCATGTCAATGGAGATGATCCTGAAGCAGTTGTTTTTGCAATGAAGCTAGCAACTGAATACCGACAGAAGTTTAATAATGATGTGTTTATCGATATGGTATGCTACAGAAAGCATGGGCACAATGAAGGAGATGATCCAAAATTTACACAGCCAGAAATGTATGCGATCATCAACAAGCATGAAAATCCAAGAGAGAAATATGTCAAGTCTTTAATTGCGAGAGGTGATGTGCAGAAAAGTCTTGCGGAAGAATTAGAGAAGAAATTTTGGGACGACCTACAACAGAGACTAGACTCTGTCAAACAGAAACCATTGCCATACACTTATCAAGAACCAGAGAAAGCATGGAGAGAATTGAAGAAGACAAAAGATCCTGAAGATTTTCAACATTCGCCAGCTACAGGAATTGATAAAAAAGTGATCAAGAAGTCCCTGGACCACCTCATGAATTTACCAGAGACATTCACTCCACTTAGTAAAATAAACCGCCTTCAAAAAGGAAAACAAAAACTGCTTGATGCTGGACACCTTGATTGGGCTTTGGCCGAATTGTTAGCATATAGTTCCGTGCTATTGGAAGGCAAAAACATACGCATGAGTGGTCAGGATGTGAAGAGAGGTACTTTTTCACATCGACATGCCATCTTCAATGATGCAAAGACATTTGAAGAATACAATCGTTTATCTGATCTTTCTGATGACCAAGGTAAATTCATGATATACAATTCATTATTGTCAGAATTTGCCGTGTTGGGATTTGAGTATGGATACTCGCTAGCATCTCCAGACTCTTTGGTTATTTGGGAAGCTCAATTTGGTGACTTTTATAATGGTGCACAGACAATAGTAGATCAATACATATCTGCAGCCGAAAGTAAATGGCAACGAATGAGTGGACTCATCATGCTGCTACCTCACGGCTATGCTGGACAAGGACCCGAACACTCAAGTGCACGTTTAGAACGATTTTTACAAATGTGTGCAGAGTACAACATGACGGTTGCCAATATCACTTCGCCATCCAATTTCTTTCATGCAGTGAGGAGACAATTGGAGCGACCATTCAGAAAACCGCTTATCATTATGTCTCCAAAATCCTTGCTCAGACACCCATCTTGTGTGTCTGATATATCAGAGATAGAAACAGGCAATTCCTTCAAAGAAATCATTGATGATCAGAATTTGACATCAGGTAAAGGAGTTAAAAAACTCATACTATGTACAGGCAAAATCTATTATGATTTAGTTGCCAAACGCAAAGATCTGTCTAAAGAAAAAGAAGTAGCAATAGTCAGACTAGAACAATTGTATCCGTTCCCAAAAACACAGATGGATGCTATCCTGGAAAAATACAAAGGTACAGAATTGATGTGGGTACAAGAAGAACCAGGCAATATGGGAGCTTGGCAATACATCCTATCCTTTATGTACAAATCAGGAATCGCTCTGGTATCAAGAAAAACAAGTGCATCTCCTGCTACGGGTTTCAAAAAGAAACACGATATGGAGCAGGAGGCAGTTTTGGAGAAAGCGTTTGTGTAGAAATTGGATTGCAGAGAGGATAATTTAAAATGAACGCCTTTTGTTACTTTACTTAAGTCCAAGGTGCTTCAGCGCCTTGTATGTATACACTAGTGATTGAAACCACTTGTACTTACTGTTTTATACTATCAAGTTCAAGGTATGCCGATTGTAATCGGTATGACTTCTACATGTTCGAATACAGGAGGGACGGAGTCCTTCTGCTCACATGACACTACTGCTCAAAAGACAAGTAATTTTTGTTTCAATAAAAATTTCATACTTTTAGAATAAGGTCCTTTTTTGAACAGGTTCAAGATTATTTTTTTCTTATTAGAATGTACACTTTATGAATAAGCTAACCAGCATAAGTTTTATTGCAACGATTTTATTTTTCACTTCAAGCTGCGCAAGTATTGTGAGTAAGAGTTCTTATCCTTTAACAGTTAACACTGCGCCAAGTGGTGTCAATATTGCTATACAGGATGACAGTAATGTCACTATTTTCAGCGGGAGTTCACCTGCCACTGTCAGTTTAGATGCAAGCAGAGGATTTTTTAAAAAAGCAAGGTATTTTGTTATTGTATCAGGCGAAGGTTACCAAGGACAAACCGTACCTGTTACGTTTAAAGTTGATGGTTGGTATTGGGGTAATTTACTCTTTGGCGGTATTATCGGAATGTTGATTGTTGATCCAGCAACTGGTGCCATGTATAAACTTAAAGATGAATACATCAATATAACTCTACAAGAAGATACTACAAGTACAGATATACCTTCATTGCAAATCAAAACAATAGATGAATTGACTATTACAGAAAAACAACATCTTGTAAAAATACGACCATAAGGATTAGAAGTAGTGAAACAAACGCATATTGTTACTTTACTTAAGTCCAAGGTGCTTCAGCGCCTTGTATGTATACACAAGTGATTGAAACCATTTGGACTTACTATTTTATAATTCTGTAATAAGTCAAGATATGCCGATAGCTATAGATGTGACTTGTGTATATTTTGAAGTACCTTGTGCATTATTAAAGTGATTAATTTCATACTTTCAGTTAAGAACATTTAGAGCAATTATTTAAAACTACTTTACATGCAAGACTCATTGCTTTATGAACTTGCTTTATGCAAGATACCTCATGTTGGACCAGTTATCGCAAAGGCATTAATCAGCTATTGTGGAAGTGCAGAATCTGTTTTCACCAGCAGTAAAAAACAGTTGCTTAGCATTCCAAATGTTGGCAACATTACTGCTGAATATATTTTAAAAGCCAAACCATCCGCACTTGCTAAGCAAGAACTTAGTTTTATCAAAAACAACAACATCACAGTCATCCGTTATCTTGATGAAGCGTATCCACAGCGATTGCTGCAATATGATTATGCACCTCTACTACTATATGCCAGAGGTAACATGAATTTAAATTCGACCAGACATGTAGCCATTATCGGGACTCGAAAACCCACCAATTATGGCAAGGAAATGACACAGACTTTAGTAAAAGATTTGCATGCATATCAAGTGAACATTATCAGTGGCCTGGCTTATGGTATTGACACCATTGCACATCGGTCTGCCGTAAAACATCAGATGCAAACAATCGGTGTATTAGGTCATGGACTAGATAGAATCTATCCAAGTGAAAATAAAACACTTGCCAAAAACATGATGGACAATGGTGGTGTCATTACAGAGTTTCCAAGTACCACAAAACCAGACGCAACTAATTTTCCAATGCGCAATAGAATTATAGCAGCCTTAGCCGATGCTGTTGTTGTAATAGAATCCGGCAACAAAGGTGGATCAGTCATTACTGCAAATTTTGCCAATCAATACCATAAAGATGTATTTGCTTTTCCTGGCAAGATTACGGACAAACAATCTGAAGGCTGCAACAATTTGATCAAACAACATAAGGCGTCTTTAATCCAATCAGCAAAAGATATTGCATACATAATGCGATGGGAAAAGCACGCTGACCATTTCACGACTAGCAAACAAACATCATTATTCCTAAACTTGAGTGATGAAGAAAATCAACTTATTGAATTACTCAAAGGACAAGATGGAATGGGATTGGATGATTTACATTTGACATTAGAAAAACCGTTGGGTCAATTGGCTGGGATATTATTGAAATTAGAATGTGAAGGGCTTATTAAAAGTTTGCCTGGAAAGAGGTATACTAGTGTCTATTAGTTAGGCGTAGCAATCCAAAAGAGAACATCAAAAAAAAATTGAAGAATCAAATTAAAAATATAAGTAAGTAGCCCAGCCCTAATAATTATCTCTACCCATTGGTCGCTAAAGGGGCAACACTCAGATAAGTCTTAAGCTTATTTTTGTCTAACTTTGAAGAATGGTGCAACTTGTCTTTATATCTATATGTATTTTAACATTTAGTTATAATGTGTTTACTCAAAGCACTACTCCACCTACAGTTATCACTTCAATTATTGTAGACAAAAATAATGTCAGTGGTGGTGGTTTTCAAAGTGATGTGACCATTACAGATGATGGACTTACTGTGTATTCATCGGCAGATGTTTCTGGAATTTTTAAATCGACAAATGGTGGATTGCTTTATCAAAACGTCAATGAAGGATTAAGAAGCGCAAAGGTTGCTTCACTGGCAATTACACCTGACAATGAACAAATACTGTATGCCGGTACTGGAGACAAGGGCGGATCTGGCGGGCTCTTTAGGTCTATTGATGGAGGCGACTCCTGGGAGCTAACTGGTGCTGGAACCAATGCGCAATTTGCTGGTAACCATTCAGCTGATAGCGATCCAGTTCCGGACGGACACCCAAGGTCTAATGGAGATTTAATTGCTTTAGATACTGGCTCTATGGCAGACACTTTTATAGATGATATCATTATAGCTGGAACATATAATAAAGGTGTGCGAGTATTTACGCAGGGAGGTGATGTGCAGGCTGGGTACGTTGATACTTTGGGTTTTGTGCGTTCAGTTGCACTTAATGCTACACAACAAGATTCTACTGCTTATGCAGCAATACAATTTTTGGATAGCGACAAAAATGGAATATATCGAATTGATTATTCTGATCCCTTTTACCCAAAGTCCACACTAGTGTATCAAACTCTACTTCCAGAGGGATTGACGGTCCTAAGTAATGGTCATGTTTACGCAGCATTAGGCGATGGTGGAATTGTAAAATTCAATGGAACCTCATGGACTGAAAAGAGTGATGGTCTGGATGTAAACAATCCACTAAGACAATGGAGTGCAATTACCGGCTATGCCAGAGAAAATAGCAATGATGTATTATACGTAGGTGTAAACAATCTCGGAGGTAACGCAAACGGGTCGATGTATTCTAGTGTTTGGCAATCAGTCAACGGAGGCAATAGCTGGACACCATTAGTAAATGCAAATAACAATGTCTCTGACACTATTTATGGTCAATCACATGAATGGTGGTATCGAACAAATGGTTTTCCTAACGCTGGTCTCGGACGGACAAATAATGTCATCAGCTCTATTGATGTGGCTCTTGGTCCATTTCCATTAGTTGCTTCGGACGACATCATTTACGTTTCTGGAAGAGGTGGTATCTGGAAGTCGGATAATGGTGGTAGCCTTTGGAAACCAGCTGTACATAATATGCAGGCAACATCAAATCGCGGTATTGCCGTAAACCCAAATAATCCAGCTCAAATTGTGCTTGCTAATACTGATTATGTCATTATGGAAACAAGCGACAGATTTGAAAATGATAATATATCTCGTGATAAGCCACAAGGTGCTGAATCCAGAGCCTATGATGTCATTTTCGATGCAACATCAAACGAATTAATTGTAGGTGTAGGAGATAGAGATATCAATAACCCCGGCGGCGGAACAGTATACAAAAAGTCTGCCACTGCAATAGGCAAGCCATCTGATAATGGATGGACAGATACCAGACTCGATTTAGTTACTGCTCAAAATAATGGAAGAGTGCGTGCCGTAACTTACGGTTATCATGATGGTAATTCATCTACAAGTCAAACTATTTTGGCAGTGGTCGAAGGTGAAGGCGTATTCAGGTTCCATAATGATACATGGTCTCAAAGTAGTGGGATAAGCATCAGAGCAACTGACCGAAGTAACTTTGTTTGGCCTGATAATGGTAATTCGGGCACTGTATACTTAATAGATTTATTGGAAGGATTTTATCGGTCTAATGATGGTGGTCAAAGTTGGACGAATATATGGCCAAGTATGGACTTCAATAACAATGACTTTTTTAATACGGGATACATCACGGCTGATGACAGAGATCCGACAACCTTATACCTATCTATTCAAGGAAGAAGTGGATCGCCAATAGGGACTAAGTTCAAAGTGTACCGCATGACAGGAGCAAATACCGGAAATTTCGGCCCACCTGGTACAGCTGGCATTGCGGACATTACAGTACACTCAGGCAACAAAAAGATAGATCGCCCTGGCCCAATTGTCTTTGGTCCTGATGGTCAATTATGGCTGACACAACAACAGAATTCAGCAAATGGAATTGACGCTGGACTCTTTGTAATGGAAAATCCTGCGAGTGATCTTTCCTTTACAGATGTCACAACAAATGAATATCGTAACATCGCTACGACCCCAAGCGGAATAGATGTGGCAAGCGACGGTTATATTTATATATCACAAAATGGAACTGGTATCGTCAAGCTCCAATATGCAGCTCAACCCAATATAGGCCTTAGTAATTCCTGCATAGAAGTGTTCCCGGATCCCAATTCTGATCTATTTACAATTAGAGGTACGTTGGACTTGTTCGCAATAGATGTGCTTGATATAAATGGAGCTGTCTATTTAAATTTACCGAATGATGGAAAGAGTGTCAGTTTTGATAAAACATCACTACCAACAGGGACTTACTTTATCAGAGTTTCTGATCCTAATAATAATGAACTGCATTTGGAGAAGATTGTGAAGTATTAGGGTATTGTTAGTGAAATAAAATTGGGAAGGTATTTCTTTGTATTTACATTCAAGACCAAACCGTGCTGATGGAATAGCATTCCTAAATTATTTCAAATCTGTGGAAACATAAATGCAACTCCTCACTGACATTTCTTATCTTAATTATCACAAAAATATTCACATGAAAGAGTCTATCAACAGACGATCATTCGTGAAGACTTCTGTCGCAGCTACAGGAGCGGGGCTATTTGTCCAGAATGATCTCAAAGCAAAGGTATACATCGACGGTGATGATGCTATAAAGATTGGTCTTATTGGTTGTGGCGGCAGGGGTACTGGAGCTGTCACTCAAGCATTGAAATCAGGACAAAACGTCAAACTGGTTGCGATGGCTGATGCTTTCCGAGACAACGTAGATAAATGCTACAAACTAATTACAGATCCTGAATATAAAGACTGGTCTTCTAAATCGGCAGTCAACTTGAATGAACGAATTGATGTTCCGGAGGAACATAGATTTGATGGATTTGATTCTTATAAAAAAGTGATCGAATTGTGTGATGTTGTGATCTTGACTACTCCACCTGGGTTTCGACCTATTCACTTTGAAGCTGCTGTTAATGCAGGCAAACATATTTTCACAGAAAAGCCAATGGCTGTAGATGCACCAGGAATACGCAGAGTCTTGAAAGCAGCAGAAGTTGCCAGACGCAAAAAATTAAATGTGGTGGTCGGCCTACAGCGTCATTATCAAAAGATTTACACAGAATGGATCGACGCTATTCACAATGGGGCTATAGGAGAAATTGTTACTTCTCGTGTCTACTGGAATAGCGCTGGTGTTTGGGTCAGAGAACGCAAAGCGGGACAAACGGAAATGGAATACCAAATGCGAAATTGGTATTACTTTAATTGGCTATGTGGAGACCACATTACTGAGCAGCATATTCACAATCTGGATGTCGGAAATTGGGCTAAGCAGTCTTATCCTGTCAGAGCAATGGGTATGGGTGGTCGAGAAGTACGAAAAGGACTCGACCATGGAGAAATTTTTGATCATCACTTTATTGAATACGAATATGCAGACGGATCCAGAATGTTTAGCCAATGCCGCCATATCGAAGGATGCGCAAGTCGGGTAAGCGAAGCATTTCATGGAACAAATGGTATTGCCCCAAAACCAGGTGTATTGAAAACAATGAGCGGATATACCATCATGAATCATGATGATGACAATGATCCGAATCCGTATCAATACGAACATGACCTTTTGTTCGAAGCAATAGCTAAAGGCGAGTACAAATATGATGATGCAGATAATGGAGCTTATGCAACTATGACAGCAATTCTTGGACGTATGGCTACCTATTCTGGTAAAATCATAGAATGGGATGATGCATTACAATCTACAATTGATCTATCCCCAAACAGATATGCCTGGGATGCTGATCCGCCAGTAATGCCTGACGAGACAGGAAGATACCCTATTGCAGTTCCTGGTCAAACAAAAACTGTGTAACCTCATGGTAACAAGACGTACATTTTTACAAACTTCAATACTCAGTTCTGCGGGCATAGCATTTGGATGTGCTGCGAGACCGGTGACTCTTGGCCAGAGTGAAAGTATCATCAAGCCATTTAATTTAAAATTTGCTCCACATCTTGGCATGTTTAAACATCATGCTGGTGATGATCCAATTGACCAATTGAATTTCATGGCAGATCAGGGCTTTAAAGCATTTGAAGATAATGGTATGCGAGATCGCGATGTAGCTCTGCAAGAAAAGATGGCTAGCGTCATGTCACAACGTGGCTTGGAAATGGGAGTATTTGTGGCACACAAAATTTATTGGCAAAAAGCTACCTTAGCTAAAGGTGATGATGACTCTAGAGCTGAATTCCTCGATTACATTAAACAATCGGTGGATGTGGCTAAACGCGTGAATGCAAAATGGATGACTGTCGTCCCAGGCCATGTTGACTTAAGGCAAGATATGGGATACCAGACATCGCATGTCATCGAGACTTTAAAACGTGCGTCAGAAATATTGGCACCTCAAGGTTTAACAATGGTCTTGGAACCACTAAATTTTAGAGATCATCCTGGTTTATTTTTGACGAAAGCCGCACAAGCATATCAAGTTTGCAAAGCAGTTGATAGTCCAGCTTGTAAAATTTTATTTGATATCTACCATCAACAAATTCATGAAGGAAATCTCATTCCAAATATGGAAAAGACCTGGGACGAGATAGCCTATATACAGATTGGAGATAATCCAGGACGCAAAGAACCCACAACAGGGGAAATCAATTACAAAAATGTGTTTTCATTTATTCACGAAAATGGCTTTGATGGTATTTTAGGAATGGAACATGGCAATTCGGTTGACGGTATGGCAGGCGAAAAGAAGGTGATAGATGCTTATCGATCGGTGGATATTGGTTAGTTATTAGTCATTAAATCCTCCCTCATGCTAAAATCCTATCAATTGAATAAACAATGAAAAAATACCAATTGATAGTGATGAAAACACTTAGCTATACATTTCTATTCATAGTCACAGTAAGCCTATTTTTAGCATGTAACTTTACTACAAAATCCGAGGGTGACTTATCAAATAACTCCCATCCACTAGCTTCTCGTTATTCAAAATTGTTAGCTTATCCTGTTGATTCCATGTCTTTTCCTCGAAGCTATTCTTGGAAGAATACTACGATAAAAAAAGTAGTACCGAAAGATTGGACGAGTGGATTTTTTCCTGGTAATCTTTGGCTACTCCACCAACTCTCAGGAGATGAAGCATATAAAGAAAAAGCAATAGAGTGGACGACTTATATGGAAAATGAACAATACAATAATCGAACTCACGACATGGGTTTTAAAATCTATTGTAGTTATGGAAATGGATTTAAAGAAACGAATCGAACAGACTACAAGGACATTATAATTAAGAGCGCAAAAACATTGTCTACAAGATTCAATAAAAATGTTGGATGTATTAGAAGTTGGGATTTCAATCGGGACAAATGGGAATTTCCAGTCATCATAGATAATATGATGAATCTCGAATTATTATTTGAAGCGACTAAGTTGTCAGGAGATAGTAGCTATCATCAGTTGGCTGTCAATCATGCCAATACCACCTTAGAAAACCACTTTCGCGAAGATGGCAGTAGCTATCATGTCATTGTATTTGATACGATACAAGGTAAAGTATTAGATAAAGTTACACATCAAGGAATCAACAATGAATCCGTTTGGGCAAGAGGTCAGGCATGGGGTATCTATGGATTTACGATGGCTTATCGATACACAAAGAAACCTGCCTATCTCAGAAGAGCAGAATCAAGTGCGAACTTTTATTTGAATCACGACAACTTACGGAATGATGGCATCCCTTATTGGGATTTTCATGATCCAGCGATTCCAAATGCACCAAGAGATGTTTCTGCTGCAACCATTATGGCGTCAGCTTTATTAGAACTAACATCGTTTACGCATAATGAAGACTACGCTAATTATTCAAAAAAGGTGATTACATCGTTGACAAGTGATGAATATGTCCTGGGAGCTGATGAACGTGCTCCATTTATTTTAGATCACAGTACTGGAAATTGGCCAAAAAATGATGAGATTGATGGCCCAATCGTATATGCAGATTATTATTTCTTAGAGAGCTTATTAAGATCAAAATAGGAATTAAACTATATTGGACTGCAATCAATAAATTCAATTAAGCACTAAGGCCATAGACAAGAAATTTTTAGTTAAGATTAAGATTACCTACACAAAAATTAGCTTGAAACAATTACTACTCCCTTTTATAATTCTCTTACATTTATCCTGTTTCAATGCACAGAACAATTCACCAAACAAAGCAATTGAACACACTAAAATTAAAGAAGACTTAAATCACATCATCTCAGGTTTATCGCAAGATTACATTTACTTACAGGAAAAATATGTTGATTTAAATTGCATACAAAATTATTACGAAAAACAAATACCGAAGATTAAAACGGAAGAGGAAACTGTACTCCTATTTGAATACCTACTCGATGAATTTTATGATAGTCATTTAATTTTAAATACAAATCGAAGTTCGTCATTTCGCTTATACTCTCCTATTTATGCGACGATTGAAAATGGGAAGACTATTATTTCAAATGTGTGGCAAACACAAATAGCAACACCTGATGATAATATACTAGGGGCCGAATTATTACAAATAAATGGCGTTCGCATTGACGAAGTAATTGAGCAATTCCCAACACATTGTAACAACAAAGATTCTCTAGCTGTGAGAGAATGGATTGTCAATAAATGTTTAGCCGGTCGCTACAACGAACCCAGAATACTTACTATACGATTGACAGACAATAGACAAATCGAATTTGATCTAGATGAATTAGCAATTAAACAATCCTCTACCCTTTTAACGACGAGTACAAATAATGACATTGGCGTAATCAGAATAAACAACTCACTTGGGAATAATAATCTCATTACTCATTTCGATGAAGCGATTGATAATTTAATGGATACGAAAGGTTTAATTATAGATTTACGAAATACTGTAGATGGTGGAAATACTTATGTAGCCAGAGGTATAATGGGTCGATTTATCACAGAAGCAAAACCCTATCAAATACATTGGAAGACAGAACAATTTGATGGCACCACAACGCTTGAACGTAGTTGGGCAGAATATGTCGGTCCAAGAATAAACACATACTCCAAACCAGTTGTGATATTGGTTGGTCGATGGACAGGTAGCATGGGCGAAGGAATTGCTATTGGCTTTGAAGGAATGGGAAGAGCACAGATCGTTGGCACAAAAATGGAAAGACTTGCTGGTGAAATGACTGGCTTTGCATTTAAAAACCAAACCTATGGATACAGACTATCAACTGCCAAACTATTTCATATTAATGGAACAGCAAGAGAAAAATATGTTCCACCATTTGAAGTAGTGCAAAGCACTTTAGAAAAGGACGAAATTATGGAAAAGGGAATTGAAATAATTAATAGAAGTATAGAATAAAAATACTACTTAAACCGAACTCAAGACACCATAACAATGGAATTAAAAAAATATTTTGAAGTCTTAATCAATCAAATAGAGGAAGAAAAATTTAATGAAATTGGGACAGTAAAACCTGAAAAACCATTATACTTTAATTGGGTAAAAGATATATTTTACCCTTTACATGTTGAACATAATGGAACAACAGATGCGCTAATCTGGAAATACAAGGAGGATAAAAAAGTATTTTCATTCAAAGACGTTTATCAGCAGAGCAACCAATTGGTTAATTTACTCAGACAAAATGGCATTGCCAAAGGAGATGTCATTTACACCATGCTTCCTTTGATACCTGAAAATTGGCTTACCTTTCTCGCAAGTATTACTGGTGGATTTATCATTATGCCAACAGCTACCAATTTGGTAGCTAAAGATTTAACGTACCGATTTAATACACTATTTCCAGATGTCATTATCGCACACCATGACTATGCTGAAAGTATAGATGAATCAGAAAAAGAGCTTGGAAAGAAAATTAAATTGAAATTAATAATCGGAGGTCAAAAAGAAGGTTGGATTAGCTTTGATGACATATTTAATGAATCAACTGATTGTGAACCCACACAAACAAAATCTGATGATCCTTTACTTTATTTTTTCACATCAGGAACAACTGGTTTACCCAAAATAGTCGTACACACCCATTTCACTTACCCAGTTGGACATCTCTCTACCCTATCTTGGTTGGGCTGTAAAAGAGCTGAAGTGCACTATAACATATCCTCACCTGGTTGGGCAAAATTTGCCTGGAGTAGTTTCTTTGCACCATGGAATACAGGTGCTACAATTCTAGCCAATCAGGTAGACAAATTTGACGCGAAGGATCAATTGTCGACAATGGAAACCTATAAGGTAAATACGTTTTGTGGTTCACCGACTGTTGTCAGGATGCTGATTCAAGAAGATATCAACAGCTACAATCTTAACCTACGTTCATGTTGCGCTGCAGGTGAGCCCTTAAATCCTGATGTCATTGACAAATGGGAAAAAGGAACTGGAGTGGTCATAAGAGATGGATATGGACAAACAGAAACTACGGCGCTCGTAGCAAATCTGATTGGTAAAAAACTAAAGCCAGGCTCGATGGGGAAAAGCACTTTTCTGTATGACATTGGTATTTTCGATGAAGATGGCAATGAAGTACCACCATTAGAGGAAGGAATTATCTGTGTAAAATTGGAGGACAATAATCCAAATGGCTTGTTTATAGAATACCTTGGAGATAAAAAAAGAACAGCAAATTCATTTAAGCATAACCTCTATTATACTGGAGATAAAGCATATAAAGACGAGGAAGGATACATTTGGTTTATTGGAAGAAACGATGATGTTATAAAAGCATCTGCTTATCGCATTGGTCCATTTGAAGTAGAAAGTGTATTGATTGAACATGATGATATTATAGAGTCAGCTGTGGTTGCTAGTCCGCATGATGTCAGGGGTTATGCTGTGAAAGCATTTGTGATACTCAGACAAGACGTTGAACCAAATGAGACTCTGGCCAAAGAGCTGTTTCATTTCTGTGAGGGTAAATTAGCAAAGTATAAAATTCCGAGAATTATTGAATTTAAAGATAGTCTCCCAAAAACAATTAGTGGAAAAATACGGAGGATAGAATTAAGAGCAGAAGAAGCAACATTTAGAATGAACAAAGACAAACAAGTAAACGAATATTTTCATGACAAATACTAAAGAGTCAAAGTAATTAAAACATTTTAAGTACTGCCAAAGAACAAAACGAAGAAAGGAATTATTGCATTGCAATTGGAGTAAAATCGATGATATTCATTACCTTAAATTTGAGAACACAAACATGAGAGAGACAATGCTATTTCAATTAATTATTACAACAAGCAACAAATGAACAGTTCGAAATTATCACTCTTTATTTTTCTATCAATACAAGCTTTCACAGGATTTACTCAAACCTTCACCTCAGTATTTCATGAAATCCCAGACTTTCACGTTGTGAATGAAATTATACATGGAGATTTTGACAATGATGGAAGCTTAGACTTTATAGCATTTGATAATTTTCTGGGTGAGATAAGCTTAGGAATTGGAAATGGAATTGCCATACCAACTTTCCAAACCATCGAAGAAAGTCTGAATGTCTTTGCTGTTGAAGTACTAGATTTCGATGCAGATGAGGATCTTGATTTTGTTGGTTCGGCTCCATTTGAGGATGCATCCTATGTTTGGCTTAATGATGGTACAGCTAATTTTGAACGCGAAATGTTATCTATAACAAACTATGATGCCATACATTTTGCAGATTTGAATAATGATGGAATAACAAATGTTGTTGTGGGAGCAGGTGACAGAATAAGCATTTATGATTTATCTGGAGGAACTTTAAGTTTGAATCAGACAATCTTCGAAGATGTCTTTGCTGGAAGTTCTGGGTTTATTAATTCAATAGACTTTGACATGGATGGCGATCTGGATATAATTACTGTGCTGGCTTTTGATGGCTTGGTGTTGTTTCGTCAAAATGAAGAATTTGACTTTAAAATGGAAACCTTATTCTCTGAAACATTCAATGATGACGACTTATATATTGCAGATTTGAATAATGATGGAGTTCTTGATTTTATTGTTCAAAGTGATTTCGAGAGAAGAAGTTCAATCCTCCTAAGCAATGCTTCTGGAGAATATGAAGAAATAGATATACCAAGAATGTTCGGACCTAACTTTTATACCGATGTTGCTGATTTTAATAATGACGGTAGAGTAGAAATTATCCATGCAGATGGAGATAATCCAATTGACAAAGGCCTATCAATCTTTTCATTCGACGAAGCCACAAATCAACTTAACCAGACAATTATTGCAGAAGAACATTCAAATACAGAAGATGGCAACATCGTGGACATTGATGGCGATGGAGACCTAGACTTTTATTTATTTACAAATGATTTTTTCGACGATGGATTGGTGTTTTATTTACAGGATGACATTACCTCTTCTACTCATGAAATAGCAAATACCACCTTAAACATTTACCCTAATCCAGCTGAAGACTTTCTAAATATTGACGTTGATGGCTATTTAGAGTTTCAAGTTAATTTCTATGATATAAATGGAAAGTTGATAAAGACTTCATATAATGAAAATCAAATAATACTTAGTACAATGCCCTTGGGAACTTACTTAGTAGAAGTAAACGACCTAAATTCGAACCAAAAAATAGTAGAAAGAATAGTGATTGGGAAATAGAATAATACAAAACTAAATGATATTGGCTTATGGTTGGGGTAGAATATAAAAGCACACAATTTTACATTTGCCATGTTGCGATAAGGACGGAATTGTAATAGTTACTTAATCAATCATTCTCAAACGAGAAAAGGGATTTAGTCTTCACTAAATCCCTTTTTCAAAAATTTACAAAAAATGTTATTTCTTAAGGCGTAGCATTTTTATTGTCTTGCTGCTCCGATCATCTGTAAGCGTTAATAAGTGTACGCCCACTTCCCTCATATACTCACCTGTTACTGTCAATTGATTATTACCCTTCTTCACTTCAATTTCTCTGGTCCATAGTAGCCTACCACTACTATCATTTAATTTTGCGATTACCGTGCCAGTTTTACCAGATTCAAAATAAATTGTTGTTTGATCAACAAATGGATTTGGTGCATTATACACTTCAGTCAAATTGTTTGTATCTGTGGTAAATGCCAATTGCACATCCTGCTCTTCAAATTCATTTCCGATGTAAATCTCAGAGTCGAAATTTCCTGCCGATACCTCAATCATGTCTGACACATAACCGCTCGCCATCGCTTTTGCATATAAGGTGATGAGTTGTTCGTCTTCAGCTAAACTAACCAGCTCTTGATCATACCACACTACCCTACTAGAGTTCTCCATGACCAAGACATCATCATCCTGTAATCGAAGTTTTTCTGATTGAATGTCATTAACAAGGAGATTTTCGTGCTGTAATTCCAATTGCATTCCAATCGAAGCAATTTCTTTTGTCGTTCGAATAGTAATGATAATATCTTGTCCCCTTGTTACATATTGATCAGTCATTGTAAAAAGATATTCTGGTCTATTTCTCAACTCAGTATCAGATGTACTGATTGTCTGGTTCACATCACCAATTTTGATTCCAATAAAATCTTCATCAATCAGGTGATTGTTCAGGTTTTGTATTTGGATATCTTCTACAATTGGCCATGGATTTGATTCATCGAAAAACTGGAAATCTTCTTGTACGAAAAGCCAGCTATCCTGATCTCTAAATTCATCAGAGACACCAAGAATGATTCGCTTTATATCTGACAAATCAACTGCACTTACCCGTTGATCACCATTGACATCTGCTGCTATGATTTGATAGGGGTTGTTAAATACTTCCTCACCAACAATGTGTCTGGAGATCAAAACCAGGTCCAAAGTAGTAAGTCCAGTACCAGCTTCATCCACTTTTTGTGCAGACAAGGAATAGTTAAAATTTTCAGGATTGCTATCAAACGCATAATGACCTTCTTCGAATGTGGTCCATTCTAACGGGTACTCTGGTTGTTCAGATTGTATGCCTACGATAACTTGATTAATGGGTTCGTCATAATAGGTGTAGATATCACCAGCGATCACAAAATTAGAAGCCATTGCAACCGTATCTACAGCAGTTGTATCTGCCGCCATCGTATCAACAGGTGGCACCATAGCGGTGTCAATTGGTGGTACGACCATTGTATCAATAGGTGCTTCAATTTCACAAACATTTTGTCCACCAATCGTCAAGCTGGTTGCACAAAATGCACCGTTGTTACTTCTATCCCAGACCCAAACATTCAACTCTTCAAACTCTACAGCGTTCTCACAACTAAAATTGATGACTTGTTGCTCTTCAAATCCTTCTTCACCTGGACTGATTGGCACGTCATCGGCTTGAACGATCGAGAATGTCAATTCTTCAGCTGGTGTACAATTATCAAAACTGCCAAAGTCCAAATCTCTTGCCCATACTTCTACTTCGCCTTCCTCTATACTATAGCGTGTCGTTGCACGAAAAATACAAATCGGCGTTGGAGCTATATCATCAGCCAATGAAACTGTTGTTCGTGTTGTTGACGAATTGCCGCAACCATCAGCTAATGTCCACTCGACAGTATATGCCACCCCTTCAAATCCTTCAAAATCTATAGTAGCTGTACCACCCTCTCGCTGGATGACTGTTATCAATTCCTCTCCAGATAAGACTTGAATTGTCCATTGTAATTTTGACGCAGACGTTTCTGTCGCACCGCATATGTCTGACCCTCTTGCTATCAATGAAACGGTACCAACGCATCCTAAGGAATCTTCTTTTGTTTCATTTTGGGCACTTATCATATTTGTGACAATATCTTCCACCTCAATCTGTGGAGCTGTATTGTCTTGTATGTATATCACCTGATCAAAATTGTAAAAGCCATCTTGATTTACATTGTCATAACGCCAGTGTACTTCATTGTAATCACCCAAATCATTTTTGCAATTAATGCAATCTCCTGCAGGACTAGCATCGACAGCAATGAAACTATCTCCTTCAGATGTTTCACTTCCATTTGGATTAAATGTACACCAATCAATAACTGTCCAACTTCTAATTATCTGGCTACAAGCGAAATCAACATCAACCGTATCCACGTCCATGCTATAGCCAATCAGATTGCAACTCGACTCACACCAAACTGGTTTTGCCAATGTATTTTCTGGAAAACAAATCATCGGATCACCCATGAAAACAGGTACGTTTTCTTCTGACAATCCAGCTTGATCATCGCAAGACAATCTGACGCCTTCATGAACACTTCCATCGTAATGCGGAGGCCATTGAATTGTAAGCGGGTCAAAACTTTCTCCGTTGCGAATCAACAAACGTTGTCTGCAATACGCATCGCCGTCATTAAAAATATCGTTGTGGTCCAAATCAATAAACCATTCTCGTATGATTGTTCCACCATTACAAACACCATCGGTTGCGGCTTCACTCAACAACTCTATCTCCAATTGTTCTGGAACACAAGTATCAGCAATGACGCTTGGTTTCTCTAGTTCATCACCTAAGGAACAATCGACAGTTTGGTCTTCACATTTCATTATTGGTTCTGCACTATTGATAACCTGTACGGGGATTCTGCAGACATTTTTATTTCCTGATTCATCAGATACGATCAGGATAACGCCTAGCACCTTTCCGACATCTTCACAACAAAATTTTGCATATTCTTTGGGCTTGGTAACAAACACAGTCTCCTCACCACAGTCTTTAGATTCAAAAGACAAGGTGTCTAGTGATGCTCCACATGACACTGGTAAAAAGCCAATTCTCTGACCAGTGCAATTGAAAACTTGTTCGGACCAGTCTTCTTCTCTCACGACGCTAAATGACACATTCCCACAAGACAAGTCATTGCTACCACCATCAAATTGTGCCGCTGGTATTTTTGCTACAGCTTCACCTGTATTTGGATCAAGAGTCAAGGCTACCTGAACTGCATTTTCACAAACGGCGACAGGCGCAAGATCATCTTTGACAATTGCGGAGAAATTTACTCTTGTCTCATTGTCACATTCATCTCTGACAATTCCTTCTACCAATACAGGAGAAATAGCAGGCGTAACATTTAAAATAAAACCATCTTCTATAATAAGATCATGCACGACTGTCCATTCAATCTCAATATCGGAACTGCAATCATCTTGCACCGACAGTTCTGGTAATCGAATGTTAGATGTGCATTCCCACGGATTAATAATCGTAACAACATCGCTCAAGTCAGTAACCACATTTCCATCCATATCTCTTACTACTGGAGCTGTACTGTCTTTAATGTAAATATTTTGATTTCCACTACGGGAAATACTGGAATCACACCAATCTAAAACTGTCCAATCTCTCACGATTTTAGTACCAGTACCGCACAGTTCAAAGCTTAAATCTGTGAAGGAAGCCTGGATATTACACACTTGATCAAACAATGGAATTTCAGGATTGGTCTGTCCAAGTACGACTGTGTCGAAGACTATCTGTTCTTCAAAAATTTTATCTACAATCGTAGCCAACACCCACTCTGCCTGACCATCACCATCAACATCCTGTAAGATAATGTCCTCCCTCAACATTGTATCCACCACTACATGCTCTATGACCGTATCAATTCTGATTTGATCTACAATGGCATGGCGGTCAATATAAAACGCATATGCGAGACTGCCGCTTCCGGTAGCTGCAAATATTGATTCTGGACTTCCAAATTCAAATATTTGTACTGGACTAATTTCATCTAGATAATCGCAATCAAGTTTTACATCTCTTGGAAATCCAAATGATTCAGCGAAAGCCTCTTCAGATAAATCTAGATCCAGTTTCTCTATCGCATATCGTTGACATAATAATTCTATTTCTTCTATTACACCATGACGTATGATTTTGGCAGAATAAACGACCTCTTTGATTTCTCCGTCCGTGTCACACAATTCCCCCGTAGTATTTGTGCTTACAGTAATATCGCCCAAGAGTTGAGGACCACATTGTGTGTAAATTGATAGCACATCTTCAGGCGACAGTATACTCCCGCTCATATCAGAGCCACACCAAAAAATACAATCATCTGGAATTGTTCCATCTTCATTACAAGCGCACGGTGCTGTAATCTCTGGGATTAGATTCACCTCTAAATCAATTGTTCCCCAACAACTATTGCCGCCACAGAATACCTGATAATTAATGATATCAGTAGCATCGCTGGCAAACAAACTATCATTCCTCAGAAAGTTACCATCACTATCAGAGAATTCTATTACATAAGCTCCATTTACATCAAGATTTTCTAGTAATAAATCCGGAGTAATAAGCAAAGCACACGACTCATCAAAGCTGACATTCAAATTTTGATTACATGCCAAGATATCGCAATTGCCCAAAGCTGTAATGGTTGGATCTTCTGAAGTTATCCCATCTAGTATATTATCAGAATCAGAAATATCTGAAACTTGTGCACCAGAAAAAGCGTCTGCTGTGACTGTTGCCTGGTTTGCAATAAATCCATTGTCGATATCTGTTTGTGTGACAAAATAAAAGGCTGTTGCTTGACCTTCTTCCCCAGGTGCCAATACAATTGGATCAATGGCCGACACTACTGGCAAAGAACCAGTACCTGTAAATGTTGCAGCTGATTCTAAAATGATAATATTTGATAAGGTCAATTGACCACAATTTTGTACAGTGTAAGTATAAGTGACAAGGTCGCCTAGATTTGACTGATTGTTGTCACCTAAATCATACTGTGATGATTTTATTAATTGTACACATGGTGTAGCTTCCAAAATTGTATTTGTAGGATCTTCATCTGTATTATTTTCATCCAATGGATTTCCACTATCTGAAAGAACAGTAATAGAATTTCCATCAGGAGTATCACCAGAAACAGTCGCTTGATTTGCAACAAAACCTGCATCTATATCGGCTTGTGAGACCTGATAACTTGCTTGTAGGGTGAAAGATTCTCCTGGGTTTAAACTTAGATTTGGAATATTTGCAACAATAGGCAAAGGGTTTGTACCCGTAAATAAAACTTGTAATTCAGAGACCTCGACATTGTTTAGAATCACACCACCGCAATTCATTAGCTCATAGCTATAGTTAATGATGTCTCCTGGGTTTGCACCCGAAATAAAACCTGTATCAAAAGAAGACGACTTCACTAATTCAATACAAGCAATTTGAGGAATCACGGTTATGGTCTGATCATCTGAACCGGCAAGTGCTGGATCATCTGAGTCAGAATTATCTGTAACCACATCGCCTAAAGGCCCAACACCAGTTGCTAAAGCTTGATTACTCACAACGCCTGCATTGATGTCTTGCTGGGTAATGGAGTATGAAGCTGTTGCGATAGACGATTGACCTGGACCAATCGTTGGTAGAGAAAGAGCAGACAACAGCGGCAATCCACCTGTTCCTGTGAATGAAGCTTGCAGTTCTGCGAGTGTCAGATTTGATATGGTTACATTTCCACAATTGATTATTTCAAAGTTGTAATTTATTTGATCGCCAGGAATTGGGAATCCACTTTGTGCCAACACCAGAGATGATGTTTTGACTAATTCTATACATGGAATCTGAGCCAAGAATGTGAATGATGGATCGTCTGGACCAGGAAGTGCTGGATCATCTGTATCTGACTCATCAGATATTTCGATTGCCTTAGAATCTAAAGCTGAGACAACAGCTTGATTGGTAACTCCACCAGCATCAATATCTTCTTGGGAAATTCTGTAGATTGCTATTGAGGTAGATTGCCCTCCTGGCTCTATAGTGACGGATTCATTATCTCGTCTGAATAACATTTCACCTGCACCAGTAAACGCATTTAATGCTTGCGTTAAGCTAATATCAGAAAGTGTTGTGTTGCCACAATTATGAATAGTATAGGTGTATTCAATACTATCTCCAGGAGTTGGAATACCATCCTCTCCTACAATTAAATTTTCGGATTCAATTAATTCTATACAAGATTCTACCGGGATTGGTGTCGTAGTTGGTGTATCTGAAGCGATATCCTCATCAATCGTATTACCTGAATCTGAATCGTCGGATATTTCACGATTGCCAGGACCTACTCCAGATGCAATAGCCTGATTGGTGACGATACCATTGTCTATATCTTCTTGCGTAATGACATAGACTGCATTGGCTACACCTTCCTGACCAGGTGACAGTGTAGATGGATTTACGCTTGACGGAAAAGGAAGATTTCCTGAACCTGTAAACAATGATTGAACTTCATCAATAGCAACACCTGTCAATAATACACTTCCACAATTTACCACTTTGTAAGAATAATTGATGACATCACCTGGATTTGCAATACCATTCGGACCTAGGTCTAGCGAAGAAGATTTGATCAATTCTATACAAGCAGTACATGTTTCAGGGTTTGCTACAACTCCTTCAGATATAGCACTGCTACAATTTTCAACTAAAGGATCTGTGCACCTTGCAATAAGTGTTGTTGTGACATCAGGATATGCTGGAAGTGTTTGCGTCCATGTCAGGCCAGCGTCAACTGAATACTCTATTTCAGTACCAGAAGGACAATCTGTGGTGACAATAAATGTTCCTTCAGAAACTGGATCACAAGAATTATCGATAACTGCCAATTCAGGAGAAGCAGGTTCGATACAACATCGTACAGGATTTGTCTTTACCGATGTTGTCTCACTTACACATGGTTCCTGTTGAACGCAGGTTTCAAATCCAGACACTGTATAGGAGCCACCTCCTGTTCCATTCCAATCATAAAACAAAAAATCGATTTGATCGATTGGTGACGGAAAACAAACGGTAACTGCTCCTTGAAGTGAATTTTTGACATTGCCAACATTTTCAAAACACTGAGATTCGAAAGTGTTGTTGCCTACAAATAAGGGGCAAGCATTATCGCCAAAGGGAAATGATACATCAGCAACATTCAATTGGATAGGATCCGCACCATTCAATGACCCTCTGACTACGATGGCATCATTTTGATCAAGGTCATTTATCTGCACACAGAAATTAGAGATTGGTCCCGAAAAGGTATATGTTGCTGTTTGATTGTTTGCTATACCATCAGCATCCTCGACTCCTAACTTAGGTCCAAATGTTCCTGCTAAATGATCATCACTGATTTCGAAGTCATCTTGTGTAGCACTACCATTGTGTACAACAGATAAGGAAACTAAGTTAATGCCATTCGCTTGCAAGCCAGCTTGGGCAATATCCACAACTGGATCTTCGCTCGATGCCAGTGCATCAAAGTCAAACCCTTCTATTATACAAGTAGGCGTTGTTTCTATGCATCTAGCCAAAAGTGAAATACTATTTATTGGATCATATGTTGGTAGTGTGGTTGACCATGATTCTCCGTTATCGATTGAAAATTCAGTCGTAGCGATTGGAGAACAATTTTCGTCAAGCGTAATAGAGCCTTCTGTTAAGCTATTGCAATCATTATCTATAATAGATAATGCAGGTTCATCAAGGGCACAGACTATTTGAATCAGTTCATCAATAAAATTTTTGCCATCAAGTTGCTCTCCTGGCAATGCACGATCAGATATTATATTATCATTTGCACCAGCTGCATCTCTGACAGATCGAAAACCTTCCGGATCTTTTTCGATAAGTGTAAATTCCCCAGGAATTATTTCAAAGAAAAAAGATCCATCTGCATTAGTGTTCATCGTCTGCTCATCATTTTCTCGGTCAATCATATAGACCACTGCATCAGCTAAAGGTGTATCCTCAATGCCATCAGCATCTGTATCTGCCATTACCTGACCACTTACATTTGCAAATCGAGCATTGATGAAATTTAGATTTTCCAAATGTTCATTCTCTCCAACTTCACCTTTTATTTTGTTGTTGTTTTTTCCTTGAGCATCAGAAATAGATGCAAATCCCACTTCGTCTTCTTCTCTTAACTCGAATTCACCCGGTGGAAGTTGGAATTCGAAAAACCCTGTGTCATCTGTAAACGCTGATGTCTCGCTATCTTCAAGTTCAATCGTAACCATTACATTGACCATCCCTGCATCACCAATATCATCTCCGTCAATATCTTCCAGTACAAATCCGGACACCGTTTGATTCAGCTTCCTCAACACAAAAAAATCGGAATCATTGCGTATTTCTGAAGCCACTTCATTGCTAATAACGATAGGATCAGAACCGTCCGAATCAATGACTGGAACATAACTTTCAACTTGTTTAATGCTTAAGGTATATGGACCAGCAATAACATCTTCGAATGAGAATGTACCATCTTCTTGTGTAATGACCTCTTGCTCATGATTGTCAGCTTCTATCAATAAAACCGCCATTTCTGGAATACCGACATCACCAATACTATCTGCATCCACGTCTTCATAAACAGTCCCTTGAACTGAGCCATTTTCTATAACATTTACGATTGTGATATCTGAATCCGTTGGATTTTCCATATTAGGGATATCGATACCGTTTTCAAAAACTGGATTGGCATTCACGACACCAATACTCACAACGTCTTGTTGAAAGTTTTCAACAGTCATTGTAAAGTGCCAAGTCTCAGATTGATCCAGAATACCATCTCTATCCTCGTCACCATCGATGAACTCTCCATTTTCTAATCTACCTTGAATCAGGATATTACCATGTGGATTGTCGATTAGTGTAATTGAACTAAGATCAGTTTCACCAGAATTTACAATGAAATATTCAAATTGTACAGATCTGCCTCTAGGCACTTCATGACTAGTTTGGCCTGGAAAACCTGAAACTTGCTTAACCAAATTTATCCCAGGTAAGACTTGTTCAAGTGCTTCTTCTACTGGTGTTTCTTCTACTGGTGTTTCTTCTACTGGTGTTTCTTCTACT
>CAYNMW010000026.1:0-30686 GCA_964398295.1 uncultured Saprospiraceae bacterium
GGCATTAATTATAGAACTAAAAGTGGCATTCAAATAGGAGCTGATTATTATCTTACAGATAATGAGAATGCAAGTGCATATGAGGGCATCCTATTTGGTTTTCGTGTAGGAATTGGATTCTAAGCAAATTAAATAAATCAGTTTATCCAAAGGTAACTGATATTACTCATCAGTAAATCTATATCCTCCTAAATTCAAGGTGACTTATATGAATTCAACAATGCGTTTCAGTCTCAAAATTCCAGTAATCTCTAAGGATATATTTCTAATTTGTTGTTGAGGGAGACTCAGTCGATTCACAGAATTGCTAAACGGATTAATTATATTGTCTAAAGGCGGTTGATCAAACTGAACAGAAATATCTGGATGAATACTAAATTCAATTGCTCCTCCAACCAATTCTGAAAAGTCAAATTGAAACCCACCGCCAACAGTGACACCATAATTAAAACTATTGACAAAGACTTCAGCAGGAGCCCACGGCGCAAATTGTTCAAACTGTTCCAAATTTGTAGATAGTGTATATTCTAGACGAATGCCTAAAACGTAATATGGTTTAGCTTGTCGATCCATATCTATGATGCGCTTAGCCCCTGCAATTAGATTGACATTATTAAAAATGTATGACTGACGAGCTTGAAAAGCATTCAAACTGTTTGCATTAAAAAATCTTCTTTCTGTACTTCCTCTTCTGTGATATCCTGCTTCAACATATAAAGAAGAAGGGTCTCCTTCCGAGTAACTTTCAATAAAAAAAGATCCATTATACGTCAGCAATGCACCTCTGTCCGGAATATTGTTCCATCGTTGAAAAGCTAAAGTAGGTCCAACTTTTGTTCCGAATATAAAACTTTGCCCAAAGCCATCAATGGTCAGGAAAAGCAAACAAAAACAAAAAGCAAAAAAGCTTTTAATCTGGAGGATCAGTGTCATATGCAAATGGTTTTTGATGTAATGACTTAAATGTAGCATCATTCTGTGAATTTTGTGCAGTCCAATTTAATTCTTGTCCGACAATCAATGGACCTTGAATATTATTTGATTGGATAAGAATACCTGGATCCATTTGGTACTGTGAAGCGATAGACTGTAGGGATTCACCTATCTGTACAATATGTGAATAACTAAGGTCCTTTATTTTTTCTATAATTGAAGGGACGTCAAATCTGGCAATTGGATTTGAAGAACCGTCATACTGGTACAGACCATACTGTTCTATGCGTGAAATCAATTTCTCTGCATATTGTGGGTCAGTTGCGTAACCAGCTTCTTGCAATCCATTTGCCCAAGCAACATAGTCTTGCGAGGGGATAGAAAACAGAAATCCATATCGGTATTGCTTTTTAGGATTGAGTAAGAATTCTGAATGTGCGACGTAGGATTCGTTAGCAGAATTAAATACTCGAAAACAACTCTTGGTGAGTTGATTGTGTAAGCCATAATCGTCGTCTTCTTTGTACATTTCTTTACCTTCCCAATGGTTGCCACATTTGATGCCAAAATGGTTATTACCTATGCTACTCAATGAGCTTTTGCCAACATTAGATTCTAATAATCCCTGTGCTAGTTTGATAGATGCAGGTATACCCGTCCTATCCATTTCCTGTATGGCAATATCCTTATGATCAAGGATATACGCCTCGAGTTCGGATTGCGAAGACACGGAAGTCATCAAAACACTCATAAAACCAAACAACATCAATCGTTTCATATTCTGATTATAGATCATATATTATTTTAGGTTTAAATCAAACTTTATTCCAAAGAATTCCATTACTCTTGTATTACACATGTTAAGCAACAAATAAACAGTTAAAGTTTACGATATGGATTTTTTAGACTTACTAAAAGGACAATTGTCAGAGAGCGCTATTGATGGATTGAGCAAACACACAGGTATCAATGATTCAGCTAAGACAAAAAATGCTTCTAATGCAATACTTGCATTTCTCACAAAGGCATTGGCAAAAAATACTGCATCAGCAGAAGGTGCTAGTTCATTGTTAGGAGCACTGGACAGAGATCATGATGGGAGTGTACTCGATGACGTTATGGGACTTCTTACAGGAGCCATTGGTGGTGGATACAACTCTAAAACCTTAAACGGTATTGGTATACTGGGTCACATTCTTGGTGCAAGACAAAACTTTGTGGTGGAGGCAATTGCCAAAATGGTAGGACTACAAAAAAACCAGACAGCTATGTTGATGATCAGATTGGCTCCATTGGTTTTGGGTATGCTTGGCAAGAAAAAGAAAGAAAACAACCTCAATGAACGAGGTCTCTCAGATCTATTATCCAATACAGTCAGCCAACGAGAAGTTAATCCAAATCAAAGTGTCTTGAGTAAAATTCTAGATAGGGATAAAGATGGCAGTGCAATGGATGAGATTGCTAGTATGGGAATGAAAGCGTTGGGGAGTTTTTTGTTTAGGTAAGCTCACGAATGTACGCTAGTATATCATGCCTTCACACTTGCCCCGACCCTAAAGTGTGTCAACGCTGCTTCAATCCTTATTCGCCAACTGCCCACACGCAGCATCAATATCTTTCCCCCTGCTTCGGCGAATCGTAACTCTAATCCCATTCTTATCAAGAATGCTGGCAAATTCATCAATGTCTATAGGATCAGATTTTTCAAATTGTTCGTCGCCGATTGGATTGTACTCAATAATATTGACTTTGACAGGAAAGTATGAACACAACTTTGTGAGTTCAGTGGCATCCTTTCGCTGATCATTAAATCCTTTAAATGCGATATACTCGTAACTGATTTGTCCTTTTACATGGTGATTAAAATAACGTAATGCTTCAATCAATACAGAAAGATTGTTCGTCTCATTGATCGGCATGATTTTATTTCGTTTCTCATCATTTGCTGCGTGTAAGGATATGGCAAGATTAAATTTTACCTGATCATCTGCGAGTTTTCTAATCATCTTAGCGATGCCTGCAGTACTCACGGTAATTCTAGATGGTGACCAGTCCAAGCCTTTTGGAGAGGTAATCAGATCAACGCTTCTTAATGTGTTTTGGTAATTGAGCAGTGGTTCACCCATGCCCATGTAAACGATATTTGTGAGTCGGTGATCAAATACGTCATGACATTGTTTATTGACTGCAATCACTTGATCATAAATTTCCGCTGCATCTAAATTGCGCATGCGCTTCATCTTACCAGTTGCACAAAACGAACACGTAAGGCTACAACCAACTTGTGTCGAAACACAAACCGTGAACCTATTTTGGCGCGGCACAGGAATCAATACAGATTCAATTAAGTGACCATCCGTAAGTCTAAATCTTGATTTGATTGTTCCATCTGCACTCTGTTGTTGCTTGTCCAGAATGATTGGGTTGAAACAGAATTTATCTTGAAGAGATGTGCGCAGCCCTTTAGATAGATTAGTCATCTCCTCAAATCGAGTAGCAGATTTCTTCCATAACCATTCATAGATTTGCTTACCGCGAAATGACTTTTCACCAACTGATGCGCACCAGTCGACTAATTCATTTTCTGAAAATTTTCTTATGTCTTGTTTTGTGTCTGTCAATGGCAAATCAATCGCTGACATAGTAGGTCACTTTTGTCAACCATTTTTCGGGATCCTTAATCGTACTTGGATCTGTCACATATTCTTCAATGACAGGATATTCGTTAAATATGCCCTTGTCTTTCATGAATGCTTCTATAGCCTCATGTGCTTCTTCAGTATTGTGATAGTCTCCATAATAGTCAACTTGCAGAGCACGCTTTGAAGGCAAGCTGACTGATGATGCTGTAGGGATAATTAATGACTCTTTGGTGGGAATTGCTGCAGCCATATCAATGGTGCCATTTTTATCATTAAAATTATAAAATAGACCACAAGGCATGCCGTCCATTTCTACTTTGGCCTCTTGCACCTTTGAAAATAAGGCACCTAAATTTGATGCATAGAACTGCTGGATTCGATCATTGTTTACCTCTTGCCTCGTATAGACAAAATGCTTTTCCGGTAGTCTGATGTCATTAATCTTATACCCATCATAAACACCATTTTTTGCTCTTTCTTCTACGATGTTTTTAATACTTGCTAGACCTTCTTCATAGTCTTTTTCGAGCGATCCTTTCATTCCCATTACCATCATCATGCCTCTCATGAGGAATGGTAAGTCACTTCCTTCCATAGCCCAGCTTACTGTTGATTTATCGCCTTTTTCGTCGAAATGAAATTGACCATATGATGGTTGATCCCAACCTTCAAAATTCAATTGAGTTCGTATTTTTTCGTCTTGTACCGACTCTATAATTTCTTGTTTTCCGTTACCTTCTGATTCGCTGGTCCATTCGCTCTTAGCGCCTACACCAACAGTCTTACCAGGATAGGTGATAATCATTTCAGGGTCTCTTTTTTGCCAGCTTCCCCAGTCCTCCCAAGTGCCAATATTATTTACGATATTATAAGACATGCTTCTAGGGGCGTCTATGTCAATTGACCGTTCCAGATTGAAATTTTTTGGTCCGATAGCACAAAGCCCACAATAGATTCCTATCAAGAGTAGGAGTGGTAGCACGACGTATTTTAAGATTTTCATACCTTTTGTTTTTGCGTTTTTTCTCTGTAATTTTTGTACAGTTTTGCTAGTCCAAAGATAACAAGTCCAAACAAAACCACTCCGATAGCTGCTTTCCAGTAATTTAACGACTGTTTGTACACGGCAAGCAACACAATTGTTAACAATAAAATTGACGGCAATTCATTCCACAATCTGAATTGAAATGAACTGAATGATGTTGGACCTTTTACGAGCCTTTGTGTGATGACGCGACAATGGTCCGTATACCAGGAAAGAAATACAAGGAGACCGAGCTTTATATGTAGCCAGTAATTGATGGCAAACCAATCCCAGCCATTCATTACAATCATTGCAATTCCACAAATCCAGGTTAATATCATTGCGGGCCTACAGATTATGCTGAATACACGTCGTTCGATTTGTTCATATTCCTTACGGAGAATGGAGGCTTTAGGTTCCGTAAATGCAAATGCTTCAGTATGATAGACAAACATACGCACGATGAAAAACAATCCTGCAAACCAGGCGACAAAGCCAACGACATGTAGTGATTTGAATAGCAAATACATGGTGCAAAGGTAAGCGATTATGCCTTGATTGTTATAAAGGGAGGGATGGATCTGTCGATCCATCCCGTCCGGCTTTTGGCAATCATAAATCTTATTCTACTCTATAAGGAGAATCTTCTGTCTCTTTGTACTGCCTTTATAGCTCATCTCCAGATAATACAGCCCTGATGAGGACAATTGTTCTTTTTGTAATGTCCAGCTATGATTGCCTGCTTGGAATTTTTTGTTTTCTTGTATAATCATTTGTCCGGAAACATCGTAAACACGTAAACCTATCATTCCTCTTTCCTGAATACTGAATCTAATTTCAGTTTCCTGGTTCCAAGGATTCGGATTGTTTTGCGATACGGTAAACTTTTCTTTTGTTTCCTCCCATTTGATATCTACTCTAGCGATTTCCAAATCAATACCTGCATAAAGTTCATTACTAAATACACGTTTTTCAATTGATAGATACTCGCTTAACAATCCTGCTTTTTCAGGATGAATGGTAAGCTCAAATAACAGGTCTCCTTCCTGGATATCAATTGGTTCTTCAGAAGACCAAATGATTGTTGTCTGTCCATCAGATGTATAATATTGATCTTCAGATATAGCTAATGCTCCAGACGAGATTTCCATTAATTTGATAGACGAATGATTCAATTTCATTTGTAAACCAAGTTGGTGATTCACATCTTGTCCAGCAATGATTGGAATACTTACTATTTGTTTCTCAGCCAATTCTCTATTTTCAATCGAGAGGAATGTTGCATTGTCAGTTCTGCTCTCTGCAGCATACACGGTATTGTTGACATCACCCATTTTAATGCCGATAAAATTTACCTCTAAGTCTTCCTCAAATTGATTGATTTGATAATCGCGAAATGCACTGCTCCATGAAGGATTGGCCGGATCGAAAAAGACTTGATCTTCGGATACAAACTGCCAACTGGTTGTTGGTAAATCATTGGTGACACCAAGTAGTAATTTTCTTATCGCTACCACATCATTAATCGCTATATTGTCGCTGACATCAACATCTGCAGCAAGTATTTTATATGGACTATCCAATTTTCTACGATTCAAAATATGCTGCTGTATCAGCACTAAATCCAATGTTGTCAAACCATTGATATAGGTATCCGTCTTTTGTGCGCGCAGACGATAGCTTTCACCTAGTGGCATGTTTTCAAAGGCATAGTATCCAAGTTCATTCGTCATATCCGTACTAATCTCGTTTCCTCTTAATACTAATTCAGCATCATTGATAGATATATCTTGTTCTGTACGAACAAATCCCTCAAGAATTCCTGCTGCAATCCCTTCGCTTGGACATTGATTTTGTGAGTCTTGAATTGTAGCAGTCGTATTACAGAATGTGCTGAATCCATCACCATTTGTTGCCCATAAACGGACATTGTTTATTCCAATATTAGAACAATCAAAAACACGGCTTACTATGTCAACATTACTTGATAGACTGAATTGTAATGGGATACCATCGCAATCTAACATATCTGTTCCTTCACCGATTAAATCTGTTGCCAGTAAAGTAGCTCCGGAAGAGTCAACAAGTCCATCGTTATTAAAGTCGAAAACGTTTATTTCAAAAGTCGGAGCTTCACAGACAAGAGTCGGTAAAATATTGCAACAAACAGAATTAGGATCTGTGATTGTGATAAAGGTCATGCAGCTAGTTTGACTACCATCACCAGTCGTAACATATAAATTAACAGATTGTGTTCCGACATTGAGACACTCAAATGTTCTTGCCGCATTTAAAGGGTCAGGTGAAAAACTGAATTGCAAATCATTGCCATCACAATCTTGGAACATCATGCCACTGTATATATCCACTGCGTCGAGTCTTAAGGTACCGTCACTTCCGATGCTAGTTGTGAAACTAGGATCACACATTGCCATAGGCTCCATACAAACCCCTGTACAAGAATTATTTATATCAGAAATGGTGACGGAGGATTGACATGAGGTCATATTCCCATCATCACTCAAGGCAAACAAGGTAAGTGTTTGCGTACCAAGAGAGCTGCAATTAAACGGCATAAATGGCATATTCCCATTCGAATTAAATGAAAGTGTAAGTTGATCACCATCACATTCTTCAAGAGAAGTTCCGTTAAATATTTGATTTGCAGAAGCGGAGACCATTCCACTATCGTTCAAAACCAAATTTAATGATGGAACACAACTTGCAATTGGATCAACACATACATCTGGACAATTATTACCTGAATCTCGTATGTTAAGTACAGTCATGCAAGAAGTAAATTGCCCTTCATCGTTTATAACAAATAAAACAGAACTTCGATCGCCAAGAGATCCACAATTAAAAGACATTAAACCATTCTCTCCGAGTTCATCAAAGGCAAATGTTAGTGGATCGCCATCACAGTCGACGGTGCTGTCTCCTGTAAATAATAATCTTGCAGAAACAGAACCTTGTCCTACAGAATTAATTTCTAGAAAGAAAGTATCTATACATTCTGCAATTGGATCAAAGCAAAGATTTGGGCAGATATTTAGTGGATCAGAAACCTGAACAATTGACCTGCAACTCGTAATCATGCCACCTTGTGTGATAAGGAAGAGGTCAATTTCATTTGATCCTACGTTATTACAATTGAATGGTCTGGATAACACTGTTCCTGATCCATTAAAAGCGATTGTAAACGGATTTCCATCACAATCAGTAACTTCTGAACCGTTAAATACATCGTCAACCGTTATAGAACTCATACCATTTGCATCTAAATCAATCAGTATACTTGGCTGACAACTTGCAACAGGATCAAAGCAAACTTGAGGGCAAATTAAATTAGGATCACTTACTTCAACAGTACTCGTACATGAAGTGAACGAACCGTCTGTTTGAATCACAAACAAGGTAATATTATTAGTACCAATATCTGGACAAGTAAAGTTTAATGTTTGTATGTTGCCAGCTGGATCAAATGCAAAGGTCAATGGTTCATCATCACAGTCTACATCCGCACTTCCAGAGAAAATTTGGAAGGAGGCAACATCAGCTGAGCCTATTTGATTTAATGTTATAGGAAGATTGCCTATACACTGCGCAACAGGATCAATGCAAATAGCATTGCAAAAGTCGTTAGGATCATTGATGGTGATTGTACCCTGACAACTCGCGAAAAAATTATCGTCATTTGTCAGGATTAATTCAACATCCGTAGTGATGCCAACATCATCACAATCAAATGCCATGCGAGAATCAATGCCATCAGGACCAAACCTGAAATCAAACGATCCAACAATACAATCTTGAAGATTTGTCCCAGTAAATAAACTATTGGCAATAACAGTTACTATACCATTTTGATTAATATCTACTTGCAGATCGTTGCATATTGGAGGAATATCACAAGGATCCAATGGTATATCATCACCACAAAGATTTTTATTATCCTGTATGTCAATTGTGGTTGTACAAAATGCTTGATTTCCTTGTGAGTCTGTTACGAATAATCGAATCGTCTGCAAGCCAACAAGAGCACAGCCAAATTCACGTATAACATCCGAAGTGTCAGCAGAAAAACTAAATATCAATGGCTCACCTAAGCAATCAAGAGAATCTTTTTTACTGCCGTTAATAGCGTGAGGTGTAACTATAGCCAATGGCGTTTCTGGGATGCCATCATTGTCGCGATCCATTAAAATTAAGTCAGTTGCAATTCCTTGAATACAAAATGCAGGAGGCGACTTAATGTTTGTGACAGTTATGATTTGTTCACAGGTTTCGGAAATATTTCCACACCTGTCTTCAACTTGCCAAAACACAACATGTTGTCCAATTGGAAATTCAAAATCTACATCAACACCTTTACCATTTGCATCAAAATTTCCATCTTCAAATAAATCTATTATGTATTGGAAAGAAAGGTTGTCTCCACTACAATCATCTGTAGCGGTTGCACCTATCTGAATGATGACAGGACCGCATTCACTATCGGTACTTTCTACAGAAATATCTTCGCATAATATTTCTGGTCTAGTCTCATTATTTATTTCTATAATTTGGGTGAATGTCCATCTCTTTGGTCCATTTGAATTATTAACCTGACACCAATCTATAACTGTCCATTCTCTCAGTATCTTGAAACAAGCATCCACATTAGGGTCCGAAATGCCACTAAAAACCTCTTCATTGGTAATAGATGCAGCTACAAGATTGCATTGACTGTTATTTAAAATAATTGGTCTCTGAAATCCTTCTGGTAATTGATCTGGAGCATAGTCTTCAGCATCACACATTCCCAAGCCAGACATCCCCACAACATCCAATGGCCAGATGATGTCATCCAGTGTGTCTCTTGGATCTTCTTCATTTATAAAAAATGGTTCAGTCGGAACTACGGTAATATTTTGTTCTACTACTTGTTCAGTAAAGCCAGATGTTATGGTAATTTTTCTGGTTAACTGACCTATGCCACATTGATTTCGATTGTCATCAATGATGTCTTCTGTTATGCCGGGGCTGCAAGCACCAGTAAAAAAACCATCCAATGCTGGCCCCGAAAACTGAACCAATGAATCTTCAATGTTGATTTTCTTTCTATTGTACTCATCTTGAACAATCGATCCAAATACATCCAAATTTGACGTTGGAAATGGAAAGTCACAGCTAATGGTAATGTCTGGTAACCCTTGAACACTTAGAGTCCCTCTATCTTGTAAATCGACTAACAATGTACATTCATTAAATAATCCTTGTTTGTCAATAACACGTATCACTACCATCACTAAATTGCCTCCTCCATACTCGCCAGTTTCCTCACAGCAGAATGTAAGTGATTCCTGAAATATTGTATCCTGTCCTAAGCCACATGCATCTGCGTTAATTTTTCGAACAAGTATTTTATCCAACTTACAATCATCAAAACTACCTTCATCAAAAACTTCTGCTGGTACAACAGCCTTGCCATCTGAGGTTAATGAAACGCCAATCGCAACTTTACAAATTGCTACCGGAGGTGTCTTATCTTCTACTGTGATGAGAGTAGTATCTCGTACAATGTTGCCACATGGATCAGTACCAGTATATATTATTTCATTAATACCAACATCTAAATCTACTTGTTGAACTTCTGTATAATTATCAATGAATCCATGAGGGTAAGACACACTTGGTCTTACTGTATTACAATTATCTTCATATTCTACTACTGGAAGTTTTACAAATCCAGAACAACCTGATGATCCAGTACTTGCTGTAAAATCCGCGACGGGATGTAGTACAATCGGCGCCTGATCATCAAAAAACTCAATGACTTGTAATTGGTGAAATAGGGTATCTGAACCCTGACAAGTCCAATCAAAGACGCCGTACTCCTTTATGATAATTTGTTTACAATCTAAATTCCGGAGTGTATCTTCTGTTACTAGTACAATAACATTGCAAGCAAGCTGAGATAAATCTTCAATATAAATCCCCCTAAATGTTGGGAAACCAATAATTGATGTATCTGCCACAGTCCCGCATTCAAGAGCAGTTCCCAAAGGAATTGTAAAATTCGGTGCTGCCATCCAAGAATCAGGATCTTCCGCAACACTTGGCAGCCTTTCTATCAATATCGTTTGCGAACAAGGTTCAGATTTATTACCCTGATCATCCTTTGCCACATACGTCCTTGTGACTCGTTGGATATAATCAGGATCACATTGAAGAGGTTCAACAACTTCATCAACAATCATTATCTCATCGTTACTACAATTATTTAAAATGACTGGACCTGGATCTTCAAATAACTCCACACAGTCTATTGTAATTATAGTATCAGGACAAATCAATTCTGGCCTGAATTTATCTTCAACTAAAAGATTACCCCAACAAGAATTAGGGCAAATTGGATTAAGAAAGTTGATTTGGAAAGTGACTACCTCTCCAATGTGTTCTGAAGTCAAAATATTGCCTGGGATGGCCTCTCCGTGTAAATTGATAATAATCTCATATTGTGATATGTTTTCCTGTGTTACATTTGGACTGCCGAAAGTAGGATCAATGATAGCCTGACAATCGGCGCCAAGTGATACATTTAATGATCCGAAACAATTTAAACTTACACAGTCACATGTGGTTACGTTTAATGGTGCTCCTGCTACATCGAGAGCAGCACAAATATTTCCGTTGCTGAATAAATTGGCAACATCAAAACCCGTTGTAATTCCTGGTACAATAACCGATAAATCAAGTGTAGCCGGATCAAAGATGAGTGAATGGATCGTATACATGCCAATCTCATCAACTAAAAAGTCTGGAGTAGAATTTGTTTCCAGTATAACCAACTCATCACCTTGAGTAAGGACAAAGAGTTGGGTAAATCCATTCGGTATTATCGCATTGCCGTCAGCTGATGCTGAAATTCCAACAGACATATCAGTTTCTAGACAAGACAATGAAATTCCGTCTGAAACGGTCCCCGCATCGATAATGCATTCTTGGCAAATCTCAACATTGATAACTGTTCCTACAGCATCAAGATCAGCACATATATCATTCGACGAAATAATATTCAAAACATCAGTAGCGGTTGTTGTTCCCGGCAAAACAACAGAAAGATCAAGCGTTGATGGATCAAATATCAAGGTATGTATGGCGTAAGAGCCTGGGCTATTTACGGTGAACTGTGGAGTCGGATTCGTATCAAGTATTGTCAATGAACTTCCTAAAGTCAACGCGTATATTGTAGAAAATCCTGCTGGAGCTACTGCATCTCCATTTGGAGTTGCTGTCAAGGTTACAGATGCTCCAGTGGTGAGACAGTCCGAAACTGGTACGGAAGAAAGTGTTCCAGCATCTGCAGTACATGTTGTCATGACATCACATGCTATCACACTGACGCTTGCTCCGGCAGCATCAAGACTTGCACAGAGATCGTTTGTCATTATGATTGCCAAAACGTCTGTGGCTACTGTTGTTCCTGGCACCACTACAGAAAGATCAAGAGTAGTTGGGTCAAAAACTAAAGTATGTATCGTATAATCCCCTATAGCAGAAACATCAAATGATGGAAAAGCATTTGTTTGTAGTATGGTCAGTGCAGTACCTGTAGTCAGTACATAAAGGATGTCAAATCCAGCAGGGACCACTGTATTACCATCTGCTGTGGCAGTTAGGTTTACTGAAGCTCCGTCTGAAAGGCAGTCCGAGACTATCGCAGATGAAAGTGTACCAGCATCTGCAATGCATGTTGTCATGTCAGCACACGCTAAGACATCGACGCTTGCTCCTGTAGCATCCAGGCTTGCACAGAGATCATTTGCCATGACGATATCTAAAATATCTGTGGCTATTGTTGTTCCTGGTATAACCACAGAAAGATCAAGAGTAGTTGGGTCAAAAACTAAGGTGTGTATCGTATAATCTCCAACAGCAGAAACATCAAATGAAGGAGAAGCATTTGTTTGTAGTATAGTCAGTGTGCTGCCTGTAGTCAGTACATAAAGGATGTCAAATCCAGCAGGTGCTACTTCATTGCCATCTGGTGTGGCAGTTAAGTTTACCGTGCCGCCCGCAATTGGCAGACAGTCTGAAGCTAGTGCATTTGATATGGTGCCTGCATCAGCAACGCAAGGCATATCGCAAGGATCCATTGGTATATCGATACTGCAAATAGATTCAGCACCGCAATCATCCGTAACTGTAACAGTTGCTGTTCCAGCAGGCAATGCAATTGCAGTTGAGGTAGTTTCACCACTACTCCACAAATACATAAATGGTGCATTGCCACCTATTGCTTCTACAGATGCTGAGCCATCAGCATTCGTACAAACGGCATTCGTTATTAAATTTGTCGAGCAGTCTAAACACGCAACTGAACTATCTATAAAATTTATTGATGCTGGAATTTCACAGGTGCTTGTAGCGCCGTCGACATCAAAAACCAATCCACATGGATCTACTCCATTTGCAGGAGGTGTAAAATTATCTGAAATAGCAGAGCTGTTTACGTTAGGGTTACTAGCTGTACATGCTTCTATTGCATCTGGGCATCCATCGCCATCACTATCCAAATCAAGAAAATCTGGAATTGAATCACCATCAGTATCAATTGGGGCATCTGTACAAGTTCCTACTAATAGACCCGTACTTTCTCCATTAACAATGACATAATCTCCATCGCCGTTGAAATCTAGTGTGCAGTTTTCAAGTACCAAATTGATGTCTCCACAAGCTTCTATTGCATCAGAAATACCATCGTTGTCACTATCAAGATCAAGAAAATCTACAACTCCATCCATATCAGTATCGAATGCTACACATGCAGGCTCAGGAGCAGGTAAGAATGTAAAAGACCCACCATTTCCATCTGCAGAATCGTAAATGTCAAACTCTAGTCTATCGATACACCCATCGAATATGATTGCAATTCTGTGTTCGCTAACATTCCCATTACCAGGATTTGCCTGAACATTGCAGGTACTCGTTACGGTGCTTGCAGCCATATTAAAATTGAGACAAGGACCCACTGATTCAACAGTATAGGGAACTACTGCACCATTCAGAGTGCCTATGATGGCTACTTCATCTGTTCTGTCAATATCAAACAGTACAAAATTGAAGTTGCAAACTGGTTGAGAAAAAGTATAATTTGTCCCAAGGGAATTAGAAGCGCCTGTTTCGCCAGGGGCATGTGCGACACCAAGAAGTAAACTTGTAGAGTCGGTTCCTGAGTCAAGGATATGCTCGTTAGAAATAACGAACTCATCAATCATTGCAGAACCATTTGTTTCTAATGGACTTTCGACCTGTATAAGTGCACCATCAGGACCTCCAATGGTGATCATTGCATTATTAAAACTTGACAAAGCATCGAGTTGACCATTAAACATTGAAAGATCAATGGCTTCACAAATCAGTCCGTCAAATTCATTTAGAATTCCATCGTTATCACTATCCATATCGAGGAGATCTATGACAGAATCATTGTCTTTGTCTTGAGAGTGCACACTCGCTGGCAGTACCAGAACGAATACCGAGAATACCCAGAAGACTATAAAGGAGTGAATTGCTGAACCAACAATATACTTATGCTTTGATAAGCTATGTTTGTGTGTCGTTCCATTAGGGATAACACAATTGAGAATAGTTCCCATAGTGATGGATTATGATTGCCAAAAAGTCTTTGCCAAAAGACTGTAAGGAACTATTGTATTCTAGGTTGGTAAATCGGTATATGGGAATTTAAGTGTTCTATGAAATCATTGGGAATGATTCCGTAGAGTTAAGGCAAATATACAATAATTATTTACATATTAAAGAAATTTATAATATATAAGACACATATTGTGTGTTACTGACGACATTTTCTATTTGTCTGGTTATGATAGAATGGTGGTTCCAGAGGGTTTAACAGTTTATAATCTAACTGGATTTAATTCTGTAAGGAAGGATACATTCATAATAATTTAAAGCTACAAACTTTGAGAGAATAGTTGATAGTCGTATTTTTAAATGGTAACAACAGCGCATACTAGAGTATAATGATTAGCAACGTTCGTCCATTTTTCATGATTATATACCTGCCCATCTTTATTATTGGGTGCTCAGATGAAAAGATACCCACTTCGTTCGTTGATCCTGAATTGCAGCCATTTTTCGAATTGTTCCAGGAAGAAGCATTAAGCAGAGGGCTAGTTGTCAATTTAGAATCTGTACGAGGAGTTTTAGAGGATATTGAATATGAAACTTCCACAAATGCAACAACTGCAAGAGTATTAGCTCATTGTTCAGCTCAGGATGGAATGAATAATATAACCATAGATGCAGCACGATGGGCAAGATTTGATGATTTCTCAAAACAGTATATAGTCTTCCATGAACTTGGACATTGTGCCCTTGCGCGTGACCATTTTGATGATAAAGACATTTCTGGTAATTGTCTAAGCTTAATGCATAGTGCTTTTGAAGCTTGCATCGATGATTTTACAACAATGACCAGATCAGATTATTTAGATGAATTGTTTCTCGCTAGATAATCCTGCACTTCATATTCTAATCTTCCTTCGATTGTAAAGATTCTTTTCTTTTTCTAAAGTAGTTCTGCGTATTCATTAAAATTTCGGTAGTCATAGTTGAGCAAGATTTGCCTAATAATCATATATTTGATCGAATGTATCGCTAAATTATTAGAGCAATCTAAAATTAAATTTTAAAAGGCTTAAAAATATGGCTATAATTGAAATGAAAGTTCCGACTATCGGAGAATCAGTAACGGAGGTAACCCTATCACAATGGCTTGTCGAAGATGGAACATATGTCAAACTAGATCAACCGATTTGTGAGTTTGAATCTGACAAAGCAACACTCGAATTTCCTGCTGAAGCTGCAGGTATAATCAAACATATATCTGCAGAGGGTGATGACATTGAGATTGGTGCCTTAGTTGCAACTATAGATACAAGTGCTGCAGCTCCTGCTGAAGAATCTGCTTCGGCAAAATCAGCAGCACCTGCAGAGACCGCTTCTACTTCGGAACCTGCAAGTCCTGCCCCGGAGCCCCAAAAAGCAACATATGCTTCTGGACACCCGTCACCAGCTGCTGCTAAAATCATGAAAGAGAATGATTTGTCACCGCAAGATGTAACAGGAACTGGTAAAGATGGTCGAATCACAAAAGAGGACGCTCGTCAAGCAAGTGTAAACAAACCTGCTCCTTCTTCCTCAGCAAAAAGTACAACAACTCCAGTTCAGCCAACCGTTGCTTTTAGCAGAAATACTCGAAGGGAGAAGATGTCAAGGATGCGTCGAACGATTGCAAGTCGTTTGGTAGATGCAAAAAACAATACTGCCATGTTGACGACTTTTAATGAAGTTGACTTGACAAATATTATGGCTCTCCGAAAGAAATACCAAGAGCGATTCGTTGAAAAGCATGGTATCAAACTTGGCTTTATGTCCTTATTCGCAAAAGCATGCGCAAAGGTGTTGATGGAAATGCCTCAAATCAATGCACAGATAGAAGACAAAGAAGTTATCTATCATGATTTTGTTGATATTTCAATAGCCATTTCAACTGACACTGGTCTTGTCGTTCCTCCAGTACATAATGTAGAGTCCCTTCACTTTGCAGAAATAGAAACGAAGATTAAAGAATTGGCTGTTAAAGCCCGAGATGGTAGTTTGACATTAGAAGAAATGAAAGGCGGAACATTTACCATTACAAATGGTGGAATATTTGGCTCTATGATGAGCACTCCAATTTTGAATAAACCGCAATCAGCTATTCTTGGTATGCATACAATCAAACAAAGACCAATAGCTGTAGATGGAGAAGTACAGATCAGACCTATGATGTACCTAGCACTGTCCTATGATCACCGAATAATAGATGGTAGTTCATCAGTGACCTTCCTTGTCAAGGTCATTAAACTATTAGAAGATCCGACTACTTTGTTGCTTGATCTGTAAACTAAAATCATGACACTACAAGAGTTTCTAGAACAATGCGCAGCTAACCCATTGTGGATTATCATTTACTTTTTGTCTCTGCCGATAATCGCATTATGGGCTTTATGGCTAACCAAAGGAGAGGCAGATAAAAGTCCTTGGAATTTCTTGTATTCCACGTTAATGTATATGACATGCATACCAGGTATATTTGCGATCACACTCAATGTATACCTGTTCTTATTTGAAAGAAGATCAGTATTCGATGCAGATATTTATTCGCAAATTTTGCCCATCCTTTCCATGGTTGCCACCTTATTTATTATTCGAAAAAATATCCGATTTGAGGAAATTCCTGGCTTTTCAAAAATAGGAGGTTTATTCATTGTCATCGGTGCTCTTCTGAGTATCATGTGGTTTTTGGATAAAACCCGAATTGTTGTCTTCAGCTATATGCCATTCTATTATGTCCTCATAATCATCGTTGTATTGTTAATAGCAATTCGATTTGGAACAAAGAAAATGTTCAGTTCATAAATGATACGATCAATTTATTGTTATTCTTGAACGATTGTTCAATCGCTTTGTTGTAGAATTTTAATTTCCAAAATAGATTAATAAGGTCAAACATTATGAACGCATTAAAAACAAGGCAAGCGGCCCCAGAACTTTCCTTACAGACGCTTCAAGGCAGATGGAATTTAGCAGATCAAAATGCTGAACATTTCACAATGATTGTTTTTTATCGAGGATTGCATTGTCCTCTTTGTCTAAAGTACTTAACCAAACTTGAATCGTCTTTACAAGATTTTGCTGATGCGGGTGTGAATGTCATAGCTGTTAGCAGTGATGACAAAGATCGTGCAGAACAAACGGTTGAAAGAGCAGGCTTAGACAAGCTAACTCTTGGTTATGGTCTATCCGTTGAGCAAGCGCAAACATGGAATTTGCATCGTTCAGCCGGGAAAGGAAAAACATCGATTGGTATCGAAGAACCATCAGAGTTTAGTGAGCCAGGCTTGTTTTTGATTAAGCCAGATAACACGCTTTATTGGTTTACGATCAGTACAATGCCATTTGCGCGCCCCAATTTTGAAGAAATTTTAGGCGCTATAAAATTCGTTGTCGCAAAAAATTACCCTGCAAGAGGGGAGCTTGTGTAATCAATAAGTAAGATAAGGGCAGTTGTCACAATTCGTTTAAAGCATCAATTTTGTATAAACAATTTCTGATGATACCTTTAGCAAAGGAAAATAGTTAGCACATGATTGATGTTTTATATTATATCCTACTCATAGCTTTCGCAGGCTTTTTCATTTATGCTGGAATAATGCATTTCAAACGCGCATGGTTTTTTGAAAAGATCGTTCCGCCTGCACTTAAAAAATGGAAAAAAGAAATCAATATTATCTCAGGTATAGCTGAGATAATTGGTGGAGTTGGATTGTTAATTCCCCAAACCAGAGTGCTCGCAGCATGGGGTTTGATTGCATTGTTGATTGCAGTGTTCCCCGCAAATGTGTATATGTATCAGTCCAAAGGGGCTGGAATGAAAATTAGTCAGAAATTCTTATTGATCAGATTACCTTTACAATTTGTATTGATTGCTTGGGCTTATTATTATACAAGATGAATTCACATACAAATACATTTATAGGTACTGGTGCTAAATCCATTCATTATTATAAATGGGAAAAGCAAAACCCAAAGGCTATTTTGCAGATCATTCATGGTATGGGTGAACATGCCGGCAGATATGCCAAGCATGCAGAAAACTTTACCGAAGAGGGGTATGTGGTCTATGCAAATGACCATCGTGGTCATGGTTTCACCGCGGAGTCAGTAGATAGGATCGGTTACTTTGATGACGGACACTTTTGGCACGATACACAATCGGACATAAAACAACTCACAGAAATTGCCCTATCAGAAAACCCTGGTTTGCCGATTTTTATTTTAGGTCACAGCATGGGATCGATGCTGTTGCGGGATTACATCTCTACTTCTAAGACCAAATTCGCAGGAGCAATACTTTCAGGTACAGGAGGTGATCCCGGGGTGTTGGGGAAAATTGGGCGACTACTTGCTAAAGTAATTGCAGGAATTTATGGTGGCAAGGAGAGAAGTGAGTTTCTAAGATCATTATCATTTGGCAAATTCAATAAAGAATTTGAACCTATGCGAACAAAGGCTGATTGGATCACCAGAGATAATGATGAAGCTGACAAATACGCCAAAGACCCGATGTGCAGCAAAACGTTTACAAGCGGATATTGGGTTGATTTTTTGGAAGGTGTCTTACACATAAATACAAAAGAGGTTTACAATGCTGCACCTAAGGATTTGCCGATGTATATTTTTTCTGGTGGACGGGATCCAGTTGGTGATTTCGGTAAAGGAGTAAACGAAGTTTTCCAAAAGTATAAACAAGCAGGAGTCACATCAATTCAATGCACCATTTATGAAGACGCCAGACATGAGATGTTGAATGAGATAAATAGAGATGAAGTAATTGATTCTTTGCTGAAATGGATGGGTTTGAATCTCCCTTTGGTCGATAATGTTTAGTGTTGAGTGTTGAGTTGTTTTTCTGCCTTCGGCAGGGTCTTGACCATTGTATGATAACGCGAATTAATTCCCTCAAATAAGAGCAAATTATAGACAATACCTTAACTTGCACGACATCCCAAAAGCAAGCTTTTGAATTCGATTCCAACCAACTAATAAATCTTACGCTCTGAGACTTTTAAGCATTTTTGTCAAAAAACTCATTAAGGAAGGCACCCTTCACATTATTGACGCTTCTGGAAAGAAGCACACATTCGTAGGGACTGCCGAGCCTGAAGTTACCATCCGTTTCCACGATAAAGCCTTACCAGGATTCCTTGCAAAGAAACCAGAATTGAGAGCTGGTGAAGCATATATGGATGGGCGATTGTCAATAGAATCAAGTGATACTATTTATGATATGCTTTATCTGATTACCAAGAATATGGAGTTCAGATATGGTAATCCGATGCACTTGACTGGTCAAGATTGGTTTAGTAGATTGAAAAGTTGGTTTGCACAAATCAACACTGCAAAATCTTCCAAAGATAATGTCGCCCATCACTACGATTTGTCTGGCGAGTTGTACGATTTATTTTTGGATGAAGACAAACAGTATTCCTGTGCTTATTTTAGTAAGGAGTCAGATACGCTTGAGCAGGCTCAATACAATAAAAAGGATCTCATTGCTAAGAAATTAATGATTGAAGAAGGCAACACTATACTCGATATTGGTTGCGGCTGGGGTGGAATGGCATTGTTCCTTGCAGAGCATTATGGAGCAAAGACCAAAGGTATTACCTTAAGCGAAGAACAATTACTAGTAGCGAAACAACGAACAATAGATAAAGGATTAACGGACTCTGTTACGTTTTCCTTAGAAGATTATCGCCATATGGATACGAAGTTTGATCGAATTGTTTCAGTAGGTATGTTTGAGCATGTTGGCCGTAAACAATATGTCACCTATTTTAACAAAGTAAGAGATTTGTTAACAGATGACGGTGTAGCACTTATTCATACAATTGGAAGAGCAGATGGTCCCGGCACCACAGATCCATGGACAGCGAAATATATTTTTCCAGGCGGCTATACACCAGGATTGTCAGAAATTGCACCCATCATAGAAAAAGCAGGATTGTGGATTACCGATCTTGAAATATTGCGTTTGCACTATGCTAAAACACTAGAGGAATGGCGCAAACGAACCTTCGCAAACAAAGACAGAATTGTCGAGTTATATGATGATCGATTTTTCCGAATGTGGGATTATTATCTTTCCAGCGCTGAATGTGCTTTTAGAAATATGGGTCATGTCATCTTCCAAATACAACTCACCAAAAGTCAGCATAGTTTACCGTTGACAAGGGACTATATGCTGGGGAAGGTTTGATGACTGTTGGCAAGAGGTCAGGCCTGTGAGCCTTTGGCTTAGACCTTTACTTCAGGTGTATCCATCACATAAAGTTATTGCCCAAACTTATTAAGTCCAATTGTTCCTCTAAAAATAAAACTGTCCAATCCATTGTGTTTGGGAATTATCAAAATAGAATATGGATAAATTTTCCTCTTCGACCTCGAAGGTCATACCTGTTTTCTTAGAGAGGAAAAATAAAACCAAACTCCGGCCTATTAATCGTACAGCAGAATACCATTATTGTATCTTTATGTATGTCTATACCACAGGCAACAGAATATTGAGGCCTTATTAGAACCTCGTTTTTGGACTTATTCATCTAGAATGATTTAATAGTAAATAGTCCAAAATTACTGGGGATTGTTCTCAGTCCCCATTTTATCCCCCTGTTTGTAAATTTGTTTTCCTATAGCGCCTGATCAATATTTTGAAAAAGAAACATTGGCTTTTAGAGCAATGCAAGCTGAGAGGGTAATTAGCGATATAGTTGCTAAAGAGAAAGAGCATACATACAAAAAAGTAATTGCGCTTGGACATTCTGAAGGAAGTGATGTGGTGGCAAAACTCGGCGCAATGTCTGATCAAGTCACTCACGTAGGTTATTGGTCTGGTTCTGGAAACTCTCAATGGTATGACTTTCCACTATTTATACGACAACAAGTAAATCAAAAATTAATTTCCGAAGAAGAAGGACTTGTTCAACTTGATTCTTTACTGGATACATATCGAGATATCATGGCACACAAAGATGATGTCAGTAAATCTTGGTATGGGCACTCTTATAAAAGATGGTATGAATTTTCTGAACCACCGATAAATAATTTATTGAAAATTAATGTTCCATTATTTGCAGCGATGGGGACCTTAGATCAAGCTATACCAATTGAGTCTTTTTACTTATTGCCAGTGGAGTTTATTAGAAACGGTAAAGAAAATCTAACGCTTAAAGTGTATCCGGGACTTGATCATAGTTTTAGCAAACGTACTAAGGATGGACAGATTGAACAACACTGGGATATGGTTTTCAAAGAATTTATTAAGTGGATTGGTGAAAACTAAAGTGATGATTAATTAGTATGTGTAAAACAAATACTGAATTTCAGAATATAGGCTCTTCTCGCCCTTAATCCCTAAAGGGGCACGCACTAAATTCCGTTTGGAAATGAATGCGGGCGTGTGGAATTTAAGTATTTTCGAGTATAATATGCATTCTACATTTTTGACTTGAAGTATCTATCTTTTATATTGTTATTCTTATACTCCTGTGGACAGTCAATGGATAAGCAAACCACTCATCAAAATCCTACAATTAGCCAATCAGTTTTTGGAAATCTAAATGATGCAATAGTCAAAGAATTTACCTTGTCCAATAAAGATGGCATCGAAGTCCATATTATTGAATACGGCGCTACTATCAATAAAATAATAACTCCAGATAAAAATGGAAATAGAAAAGATATCGTTCTTGGGTTTAATACCTTGGAATCTTATTTAAATGAACACCCATACTTTGGTGCGACTGTAGGACGATATGGAAACCGTATTGCCAATGGAAAATTTTTACTCGATGGTGTCAACTATTCTTTAGCTCAGAATAATGGGAAAAACTCTCTTCATGGTGGCATTAAAGGCTTTGACAAACAACTTTGGAAAGGAACAATATTAGAAGATCAGTCTGGTGTATCATTTGAATATATAAGTACAGATATGGAGGAAGGATTTCCAGGTAATTTATCTGTTAAAGTAGTATATAAATTGACAGTTGATAATGAGTTAAAAATAAAGTATTCTGCTACGACAGATAGAGCTACAGTTGTCAATCTCACCAATCACAGTTATTTCAATTTGAATGGTGAAGGCAATAGGGATGTTTTAAATCATGAGTTAATTTTACATGCAGATACTTTTACACCTGTAGATGAATCTTTAATTCCTACAGGAGAAATTAGATTAGTTGCTGGAACGCCATTTGATTTTACGAATCCGTATTTGATGGGCGAACGCATAGATGTAACTACAAACCAGCAAATACAATATGGTGGTGGTTATGATCACAATTATGTGCTTACAGAAAAATCAACTGCATTAAAAAAGGCAGCTATCGTTACAGAGAAAAATACGGGTCGTGTACTCGAAGTATTTTCGACAGAGCCAGCGGTACAATTGTATACGGGTAATTTTCTTGATGGTACGCTAATTGGGAAATCCGGTGGTGCTTATGGGAAGCGCAGTGGCTTTTGTTTGGAAACGCAACATTACCCTGACTCACCGAATCAGAAAGCATTTCCTTCTACGCGATTAGATCCAGGTGAGGAATATGCGAGCGAGACTATTTTTAAGTTTTCGCATTTATAGTTCCTAGACTCAACACGCAAAGAGGGCCAAGCCCTTTTGCTCAATGTATTTTTGCTCGAGGTGTTATACTAAAGGTGATTTTGCTCAAAGGTGTCGATCCTGAAGATCGCAATGAGTTGAAGGGCTATGCCCTCTCAGCCTAATTAAGCACATCAGTGCTTGCAAGTATATAATTGGTGCCAGTATGCATATAGGAGCCTTCAGGAAAAACTTTGCTATAATGTTCTTTGAAAAATAGCATAGCCTTTTTTCTGTCTTTTTCATAATCGCCAAGCATGTTATACAACACAAGACCATTTGGTGATAAGGAGTTTTTCAGCAATTGTAAAAAGCTTTTCGTTTTAAACTGATCTGGAATGATTTCATCAAGAAATACATCCACACAAATTAAATCGAATTCCTGCTCGTTAACAGCCATAAATTGTTGCGCATCTGCATTGATTATCTGGATAGATGATTGTAATTGGGGTAAGACATAATCGCTGACCATGTCGACTATGACATCATCTATCTCGACAGCGGTATAGTTGAGTTGCAGTTTGAAATTGTCCTCGAGCATTTTTGGAATGCTACCTAGGCCAAAGCCAAGGATAAGCACATCATTGTATGTCCAGTTACCCGCTTTTCTTATTTTACCAAAGGCTTTAAAGAAGTTGTCATATTTATCTTCAAATGAATAAATGGCATTGTCTGTACAAAGTTGTAGTCGTCCTTTCACCAAAGCTAAATGTAAGGAAGGATTGATTGCAGATTCGTGACTTTCTAAATGAACATCTGTGATGTGACTTAACCATTTTTTCCACAGCGGTATGTGTGTCATTTTCGATACTTGGCTGACATGTCAAAAATAGTCTGAAATATCGCTTGATCAAATGCTGTGAATGGTTTGGATCGTCGGTCAAACACTAATGTTGCGACTTGCTGCGCTTTGGATAATTTATAATCTTTATATCTGCGAGGTCCTCCCCAAGTAAATGAAGGAATGAAATTTTTCTGGTAACCTGCTCCATACAAATTGCAGGACACACCTACAGTAGTGCCAGTATTGAACATGGTGTTAATGCCTGTCTTACTATGGTCGCCTATAATTAACCCGCAAAATTGTATACCAGTTTTTCGAAAAGATTCTGAATCGTAGCTCCAAAGTTTAACTTCACTGTAGTCATTTTTCAAATTGGATGCATTAGTATCAGCGCCAAGATTACACCATTCCCCTAGTACCGAATTACCTAAATAGCCATCGTGTGACTTGTTGGAATGTCCAAAGATGACCACATTTTTATTTTCACCTCCTATTTTGCTAGAAGGTCCAATAGTTGTTGGGCCATAAACTTTGGCTCCCATTTTTAAGACTGCCTTTTCGCATAAAGCGACACCTCCTCTCAACATGCATCCGTCTAAGATTTTAGCTTCTTTGCCAACATAGATTGGACCATCATTCGCATTTAAAATGCTGTGTTCAATAATTGCTCCTTCTTCAACAAAAATATTTTCTGGTGATGAGACTTGATTTGAGGAATCAATTGGTGCAGATTTTCTGTCCTTAGTGAGTAAAACAAAGTCCTTTTCAAGTTCTTCCCTATTGTGTAGAAAGAAGTCCTCTGGTCTTTTTACCAAGTACACCTCACCATGATATTCGACCTTAGTCCAATTGGGATGATTGTCAACGGAAAACTGTTCTGCAATTTGCTTATCTGTTCGTGCGGCCAACAATTGCCCATTTGCATATAAGGCTTGATTGAGTTGTAAGGATGCAACAGCTTCAACCATTGGCACACATGGTCGTATGTTGCCTTTAATGAAAATATTATTTTCGGAAAATGTGCAGGGGTAAGCTTTTTGAAGATAGTCTTTTGTGATATAACTTGAAGATGCCTGTATCAGTCGTTCCCATTTCTCCTGAATGGTCAAGATGCCAATGCGACAACATGCCATTGGACGGGTGTATGTCAATGGTAACAATAACTCCCAGTCTTGATCATCAAAAAAAATAATTCCCGATGATCCTTTCATACCGCCTTAATGAGTGAAATTATGCTTCTGCTTTATCTTCAGCTGGAGCGCTTTCTGCTGGAGCACTATCCTCAGCCGGAGCTTCTTCTTCAGCTTGTGCAGATGGATTCTTTTCTGCAAATTTTGCAAATTTCTTGTTGAACTTGTCAATACGACCTGCTGTATCAACAAATTTCATTTTACCAGTAAAGAATGGATGCGATTTGTTAGAAATTTCCAACTTGATTAACGGATATTCATTGCCATCCTCCCAAGTGATGTTTTCTTTAGAAGGTGCACATGATCGACACAAGAATGACTCATCACATGAGAAATCTTTGAAGACAACTAATCTGTAACTTTCTGGATGGACTCCTTTCTTCATGACCTAAGAATTTAAGAGGCGCAAATATAGCCAATTTCTTTGGTTAATGAAAGTCTTTATTCCTTGCAAAAGGGAAGAAAATGATCATCGAAGATCTTTTCCCAACCAGTCTTTATAGAATTTAGTGTTTTTTCACTGACCTCCCCAATGAATTCTACACTGAAACGCAAGGTTGTTTGTGCTTCGTCACCTTCAAAAATAAATTTATCAAAGCTAATCGCTGGTCCACCAAAGTCTCCACTCAACATCCCTTTGACCTGCAAAGAATTGGGACAATCTACGCCAATGACATCTCCCCAAACCAAACCTTCTCCTTCTCCAAAATGCTCGTACATCCTGCCGCCTATGACGGTGTCTATGATAAATAGCTTTGTTCTTGGACTTGTAAACAATTCCTTGGACCACCAACGATTGATCTTATTGAAAAAATTATCCCACACGATTGCTTTAGGCTGATCTATCTTATATTCTAAACTGAAACTGTTCATAGTGTAGCATTTAAATAATCACGAAATTACAAATACAATTCTGTTATACAGCTATACCTCAGAGAAAGTGTTTTGGGTAGTATATCTTAGAGCACCTATGACAAATGAAGAGATTGAGTTGAAAGATTGGCTCACTTTATTGTTTCTAAGTCTTGTTTGGGGAAGCTCATTTATTTTAATCAAGAAGAGTCTGATAGGATTCAATTATGTTGAAATGGGCTTGATGCGGACGGTAGTTGCCTTCTTAACATTTTTGCCATTCATCTTTTATTTTGCCAATCGTATCCAATGGAATCGATGGAAGGAGTATACCTTGATTGGACTTACTGGTAGTGCGATTCCAGCTTTTTTATATGCGATCGCGCAGACTGAGATTACCAGTATCGCAAGCGGATTACTCAATAGTTTGGTGCCAATGTTTACTGTCATCTTTGGAATTTTATTCTTTGGGATCAAATCAAATAAGTTGCAACTGGTGGGGGTGTTGTTGGGATTTGTTGGGGCAGTTGTCATTATCTTAAATGGGAGTGAGTTGCATATCGGATCTAAACCTGTTTACGGTCTATTCGTTGTGATAGCTACCATGTGTTATGCCTTGAATGCGAATTTTATCAAAAGCTTATTTCAAGATACCGACCCGATGGTTTTAGGTGCGGTATCTTTTCTATTTATAGGAGTTCCGTTTACCTTGATTGCGATTTTCATCGGAATTCCGGGAAAGGTAATTCACGAACCTGCAGCTCGATTGTCCCTAATGTATATAACGATTTTATCTGTGATGAGTACGGTCATCTCATTGATTTTATATTTCAAACTGATTCAAAAGACGTCTGCACTATTTGCATCCTCGGTCACCTACCTGATACCTATTGTTGTCTTATTTTGGGGAGCATTTGATGGAGAAGCGCTTGTTCCATTTCATTTTATAGGTTTGTTGTTGATTGTTGGAGGGGTATTTTTGGTGAGGAAGGGAATGTGAGTTTATAACTACAAAATAACTAATATATTTGCAGCCAATGCAGGATACATATACGATTAAGCTCAAACAATTTGAAGGTCCATTTGACCTATTGCTTTTCTTTATTGAAAGAGATGAAATCGATATTTATGATATCCCTATTGCTACAATTACAGAAGACTTCTTGTTGTACATAAAGCAGTTAGAAGAATTGAATTTGAATGTAGCAAGTGAGTTTATCCTGATGGCGGCAAATCTAATGCGGATCAAAGCCAAGATGTTGATTCCAAGAAAGGAAATCGATGAAGAAGGAAATGAAATTGACCCTAGAGAAGAACTGGTTGAGCGCTTATTGGAATACAAGAGATATAAAAGTGTGTTGGACGAGATCGCAGAGTTGGAGAAAGAACGTTCGTTAAAGTTTGATCGAGGTGGAGTAGCCAGTGAACTCAAAACCCTTGCAAACAAAGCCTTAGTTGATATTGAATTGGAATCATTGACCATGTTCAAATTGTTGAAGGCATTCCAGGGAGTCATGGAAAAATATGAAAACAGAGAGAACCGGACCAAGCACGAAATCGTAAAATACAATTATCAAGTAGAGACACAACGAACCTATATTTTAGACCGTATCCGAGTGACAGCAAAGACGACGTTTGTTGATTTGTTTAAGCCAATGGAAGACAGAATCCATGCAATTGTGACCTTCCTAGCGTTATTGGATTTGTTGAATAACCAGTTGGTTAACATTACACAGGGAATTGGAGCAAATAATTTTTGGGTAAGTCCAATGGATACAACAAATAAGCCTGAAAATACCTCTGATAGCAACATTCCATAAGGTTGTATTGATTTGAAATAATATTCATCTCAAATACAAGCGTAAACCAACTGTTAATCGTATCTTTGCAGTCGATTTTCCAGATCGATCAATTGATTCAAAAAACTAAAAGATATTCATGGCAAATATTGGACAGATAAAGCAAATTATTGGGCCAGTTGTAGACGTCAGTTTTACAGCAGAAGGATCAAAATTACCAGAGATTTTGAACGCGCTTGAGATAACTAGAGATAATGGCGATAAGCTATTTTTAGAGTGTCAAAAGCACTTGGGAGAAGATAGCATCAGAGCAATCGCGATGGACTCCACAGATGGGTTGACTAGAGGCATGTCAGTAGAAGATACGGGTTCTCCGATTTCTATGCCTGTAGGAGAAGCGATCAAAGGTCGGTTGTTTAATGTCGTTGGAGAAGCGATTGATGGAATAGGAGAGGTTGTCAAAGGAGACAATGCGTATCCGATACATAGAGATCCACCTCGATACGAAGATTTATCCACAGAGACAGAAGTATTGTTTACTGGTATAAAGGTGATTGATTTGATTAGCCCATACTCTAAAGGTGGTAAGATTGGATTATTTGGAGGAGCTGGAGTTGGTAAGACGGTATTGATTATGGAGCTGATCAACAACATTGCGAAAGGATATGAAGGTATATCTGTATTTGCAGGTGTTGGAGAAAGAACACGTGAAGGAAATGATTTGCTGCGAGAGATGTTGGAATCTAATGTGATCAAGTACGGTGATGACTTTCTTCATTCAATGGAAGAAGGCAACTGGGATTTATCTAAAGTAGACAAAGAAGAACTAAAGAAATCACAAGCGACATTGGTGTTTGGTCAGATGAACGAACCTCCTGGAGCAAGAGCGAGAGTTGCCTTGTCAGGATTGACTGTCGCTGAATACTACAGAGATGGTGATCTGGAAGATCCAAATGGTGGAAAAGACATTTTATTCTTTGTTGACAATATATTTAGGTTTACACAAGCAGGATCAGAAGTGTCTGCATTATTAGGAAGGATGCCATCAGCGGTAGGATATCAGCCTACATTGGCAACAGAGATGGGTATCATGCAAGAGCGTATCACATCTACCAAAAGAGGATCGATTACCTCTGTACAAGCAGTATATGTGCCTGCGGATGATTTAACGGATCCAGCACCAGCGACAACGTTTTCTCACTTAGATGCAACCACGGTATTGAGTAGAAAATTAGCTTCTCTAGGTATTTATCCAGCAGTCGATCCATTGGATTCATCATCCAGGATTTTGGAACGATCAGTTGTTGGCGACGAACATTACGATACTGCACAACGAGTAATCAACATCTTACAGCGATATAATGAGTTGCAGGATATCATTGCGATCCTTGGACTGGAAGAATTATCAGAAGAAGACAGACTGATTGTATCCAGAGCAAGACGTGTACAACGTTTCTTGTCACAGCCATTCCACGTTGCGACACAGTTTACAGGATTAGAAGGTGTATTGGTACCAATTGAAGAAACAATCAGAGGGTTCAACATGATCGTAGATGGTGAAGTAGATGAGTATCCGGAAGCAGCATTCAACCTTGTTGGTTCGATAGATGATGCAATCGCAAAGGGTAAAAAATTAATCGAAGAAGCAAACGCATAAGTCGTGAATATATCAGTACTGACTCCCGAAAAAGAGGTTTTCAATGGAGAAATCACCTCAGTAAAAGTGCCAGGCATTACTGGGCAATTCGAAATATTGAGAGGTCACGCTGCCATTGTATCTGCTCTTGGTGAAGGCCCTGTGCGAATCTTGACCTCCAGCGGAGAAACAATAAAGTACACGATAGAAAAAGGATTCATAGAAGTATTGAATGATGAAGTTGCCTTGCTGGTGCAGGGATTGACAGAGTGATACTACAGTGAAAAACGAGATATAAAAAAAGCCTTACTCTTAGAGTAGGGCTTTTTTTATGGGAGTTATATATATAAGTATTAAGTTCAAGTGGTTTCAACCACTTGTTGTCTCGATACGAGCGGTCTCTTTTAATACAAGGCACTGAAGTACCTTGGACTTAATAAAAAAGATGACTAGTACAGATGATTAAGTCCAAGTGGTTTCAACCACTTGTTATTATTGGCTGGTAATAAAGGAGAAGATAGCGTACAATTAGAAGACTTGGGAATAAACAACTGAAAGCTGAAGGCTTAATTGATGAGTTATAAAGTTATTATCAAAAAAATTGTAACTAAGAAATTAAGGCATTTACATTATTAGTTCGAAAAAACAGTATGGAATCATTTAACAGATTTAGCCCGAAGCTCCGTCTCCCTTTGAGAACCCTCGTCCGAATAATAGCAAAAAAGTTGCAGGATCAATAAACACAGCTCTTATTAAATCCAAGTGGTTTTCAACCACTTACAAACATTAACACTAAATATTTGGTATATAAAACATATTTGTATTATTTTTAATATGTTAATCTTGTACCAATGGAAAATTCAGTTCAATACCAACAGTACATCAAGAAAATAAAGAAGGCGGGTCATTATGACTCTGAGCATAATCTGATCAAGCAATTGAATCAGAAAGCTGACTATATGTTGGGCTATATGCGCGACCATATGGCGGCCTCAGAATTTGATAAGATGAGATGGATTTTTCTTGTTCCGTTTGTGATTTTAAGTTTGTTGTCCTGCATGATATTTGGTGGGCTTTGGCGGATTATACCAATTGTTCTATCAGTTGGGTATCTGTTTTTTTGCAGACGCCAATCCATTCAGCTCCTCAAGACAGAATCGTTTACTCCACTTTCTGAGGACGAAACGATCAATAGTATTCGCTATGTAGAAAGTAAAGTCAGTCATGTCCAACATGGCATCGAAGTCAAACGGCACCGCATATTAGAAATCAAATATTTGTACATCTTTTTCTTTCCTTTCTTTTTATACCTCGCTACAGAGTTTCTTCTCAGAGCAGCTCCATTCAACCAATTGTGGATGGGTTTATTGATTGCGTTTATTGTGGGTGCCATTGCTTGGCAAATGCTATTCTCCGATGACTTGGATGAATTGAATTATTATGAGGAGTCCTTGGAGAGTGATTTGACGGTGTTGCGGGCGAGAGGGTGAGTTCTCAAGTTCAAGCCTGCCTGCCGGCAGGCAGGTTCTAGAGCAAGAATCAAGTGCAAGTG
>CAYNMW010000026.1:30786-32696 GCA_964398295.1 uncultured Saprospiraceae bacterium
GTTCAAACTCAAGGTCATGGATTTCTTACTCTAGTTCGAATTTCAGCTATTTAATTTCTAATGAAGTTTTGTGTAAAAATTTCACTATCGACATTATTCCTGATCTCAATAAAATACGTACCAGCCGGAATTTCTTGAACATCTATTTCTATTGAAAAAGTCAAATTTTCGTACGTCTTAAACACATCTCCTTGGGTATTGTAAATGCTGACAGTGTAGTTAAGGGAGTTTGTTTCTATTGGAATGACATCTTGTAGCGGATTGAATAGTATTTCTATTGAATTGTTTTCCAATATATATTCAGGTGGGTTAGACAGTATATTATCATTTATAGAAAATAGTAACGCACTATTTGCACCTAATTCAATGCAATCATTATCCATTATCGATACACCTAATAATTCTGAAGCTTCTTCAATTTCATCATCCACTATTCCAATTGCATCAGAAATTGATGTAATGTTAGACGGCAATATTTTAAATCCTTCAGCTCTATTATAATCGGTTCCATATGTGGCATTGCCGCTATATTCAAAAGGAACTGCCATTGGAATAGATACATTTCCAGTACGAGTTATGTTATATACGATATCTTGATCCTGCTCCAGGTAATCTAATTGACTCGCACTTAGATTAAAGGTCATAGGTGGTATAGAGCTAAAGTAATCGTATGTAATGTTGACGTTGTCAGGGTTGGCACCTGTGTTAAAGCCATTGTCATTTGGACTGACGATAAAGAAATTACCAGTGACATTTCCTAGCCCATCAGATGTTGGAAGATTTTCAAAAATATTAAAGAAGGGAATGTCCTGATCATAAATAATTGTGCAATCGGTGAATTCCATTCCACCAAATCTAGCAACAGGATCATCATAATTTGTTACCTCTAAAAATATGGGATTGTTAAAAGGGATTGTACTATTGGACACACCTTTAAATACACAATTCGTAAAGTTTAGATCATAACTCAAGACTGACTTAGCTACATACACTGCAGTCCATTCACTATTTTCTATATAGCAATTTTCAAAATGTACAAATCCATCTACACCATCTCCACCATTATCGTCAGCTGCTATTTCTGCAAACGAAAATGCATTTGAAGGATCGTGATTGTTTGACATATACGTGTCTTGTATGGTTATAGAGACATCTCTTGAATCATCGTCCATCATAAACAGTGCAAGTTGGATCGCATTTCCAAAATTGTTGAATATCCTGCATCCCTTGACCAACACATTTTCTATTCGTTCATCAGCATTATCTGGCTCGAAGTCTATCCCATCTTCTGGGAGTGTACCGCTGGTTTCTGAAAATTCGCAATTAATGATGTTGGCGCCACTGACAGATGTGATCGACATTCCTTGCCTATAATTATTTGAAAATCTACAATTGAGGATATCAATGTTTTCACAATAATCCTTTTGGCTGGTCGGCTGAAAACTCCTCGTGATCAAAATACCATCTCCACCAGAATCCAAAACCGTAAGACCTTCTATACTAATATTTGTTGCTGAGCCCAGTCGGATTCCATTTCTAAATTCGCTATCAGCCAGATCTATATATTCTTGCAGGTTCATAATGATACTTGCGTCGTAGCCTATAATCCGAATGTCGCTTTTATCAGTGATTGTTAGCAATGATTCGAAAATATCAAATGCACCTGGTAAAGCGCGAAGGACAACACCTGGTTCAAGAATGATGGTAAAGTCATTGCGACCTACAGTCAAGGGCCCAGTATTCCATTCCATACCTGGAATAAAATCCACAATTATGGTGTCTTCTGTTGTGCCATTAAATGCAAATTGCAAGAAGTTTGTACTATTATTTGCATCAAAACCGATATCCGTTGATACTCGGACAGAACTAGCAGTCAACTCAATACTGAGCCATAGCAAACAAAGGGAAGT
>CAYNMW010000027.1:0-32486 GCA_964398295.1 uncultured Saprospiraceae bacterium
CTACAAATATTTCGCACCTAGCGGCGCTTTGTAATTCTCTTAACTAAATGACATTTGATAATAGCAGTATGTTGAAACATGACCGTTTGGATCAATAGGCCAGTAGTAGATGGAATAATTCAACAATTAGAGCAACTTGATAATGTACTACATGTCCAAATCAAAACACTTACTAGGCGTTAACATTCATTTCGTTATAGAAAACATTATTAGCAATGAGCTAACAGAGAAAACGAAATTGACCTAATGAAAACTTTAAAGCAGGCACTAGATCCTAAAAATTTACCAAATCATTTCCTTTCATATATGCTATTTCTGAATTAATCAATAGCGGCAAATTATGGCCCCTAAATCTTGTTCATCATATTGCCCCACCAAAAAAAAGAAGAGAAAATTTAATAAAAAATAAATGAGGCATTTTGCTAAATTACATTGAAACCTAATATAGCAGGGATTCACAAAAATTGAATATTTAAAGTACCAAATCAAAAACAGATGAAGTAAATCTCTGAATTTGGGTGTTCAATAATAGACAAACACCATCATGCAAAACGATAAACTAGACTTAAAAAAAATATTAAAAACTATAGGTCCTGGCTTACTTTTCGCCAGCGTGTCAATAGGTACTTCGCATTTAGTACTATCCACCAGAGCAGGGGCGACACAGGGTATGGTTTATCTTTGGATAATTTCAATTGCCCTAATTTTAAAATATCCTTTCTACGAAATGGGGCCTAGATATGCAAACGCTACAGGCTACAGCCTTGTCAAAGGTTATAAAGACCAAGGCAACTGGGCAGTTATCTTATTTATGCTTGTTATTAGCATTAATATGTTTGCCGTTGTAGCAGCAGTCGGTGCAGTGAGTGCAGGATTATTGGCAACTATGTTTGGTGTGCAAATAGTGCCTGTTCCTATTCTAGCTGGTATTATCATTGCCGTTTCTGTACTATTACTGCTATTTGGAGGCTATAAAGGATTAGATGGTTTAATTAAAATTATTTCTATCACTCTATTGGTGACAGTCGTCATTGCGTTTATAGCGGTTTTGCTTAAAGGCCCTGCTACACCAATCGCTAATTTTGAAGATCCGCCATTGTTAGAAGGAGCTGGATTGGCATTATTAATTGGTTTACTTGGTTGGATGCCAGCAGGGATGGAAGCTTCTACGATGAATAGCATTTGGGCAGTTGAAAAAGCCAGGACTAGTAATTATCAAGCAACTCTCAAAGAAACTCTCTTTGACTTTAATTTGGGATATGGATTCACATTGTTTCTAGCATTGATGTTTATGACAATAGGTGCATATACAGTTTATGGGACAGGTGTGGTATTAGACGGAAATGCTACCCAATTTTCTAATAAACTCTTAAATGTATTTACTCAAAACTTAGGAGATTGGTCATATTATATCATTGCTGTTGCTTCCTTCGGAACTATCTATGGGACATTGATTACAGTTTTGGATGCTTTCCCAAGATGCTTCGTTCGTGGTTTACGGATTCTAAAATTTAGCACACTTGAAAAAAATGATACTCAAATTTCTTTTCTTCAGAATGCATATAAATGGACTGTGATAATAGTTGGCATTGGTGGCTTTTCCTTGTTTTACTTCTCTGCTGCAGGTATGGTTAAATTACTAGATGCTGTAACCATTCTCTCTTTTTTACTTAGTCCGATAATCGCTTATCTTAATCTACGAGCGATTCAAAGTCCTAACGTACCGGCTTCGCACCGACCTTCTGCTTTAATGATGACTATGGCCTATTTTGGCTTATTTGCTCTGCTTGCTTTTGCTGGTTATTATTTATTCGATTTATTAGGTTAACTAGATGCCAAGAAAACATCAGTTAAATGTGCATTAAGTCCTACTTGTGCAAATAGCAAACAATTAGAACATATAAATGTGAATAACGTTAAGACTCGCTTCAGGTATTGCAATAGTGCATCCAGTTACTAAATAGTATAAAATGAATCAATAAATTAGCTTTGTACATGGAATGAATAATCGCATGAAAAAAATACTAATCCTCGGAGGAACTGAATTTGTGGGCAGACAATTATTAGAAGTATTGTCTAGAGATGACTTCGACATTTACGTATTCAATAGAGGTAAAACAAATCCAGATATATTTCCAGAAATAACCCGGATTATAGGGGACAGACAAACAGATGACATCAAGAAACTGGCTGAACACAATTGGGATATTGTCGTAGACTTTTCATCATACTTTCCTAAGTCACTAGAACGAACCCTTGAACACATCAATAGAGATGTAAAAAAATATATTTTCATTTCTACGATTTCCGTGTATTCCTTTAAGGACTATGATGGTACTCATCCAATAACTGAAGAGTTTAAACGGAAAGCTTATCAGGAAGATCAATTGACCGAACCGAGTTTGAAATATTATGGTGAGAAGAAAGTAGCCTGCGAAGACATATTGGATAAAACTACTTGGCTAAACAGCATCATTCTTAGGCCAAGTATCATATATGGAAAATACGACCCAACAGATCGGCTTTATTATTGGCTAGAAAGATTAAAAAACAAAGAAAAAATATTACTCCCTTATAACGGCATGCACAGCATTACCTATACTTATTCTGAAGACATGGTCAACATTATCCTTGCCGCAATTGGAAATCCTCTGAAAAATAAGACAATAAATTGTGTGTCAAACGAGACATTGACAATGAATAACTTGCTAGAACTATGCAAGGAGCAAATGGGCAGCTCATGTAAATTTATACCATTGGATTTACAAAAATTAAAGAAAGAACAACCAGACATTCCTGGTTTTCCATTATGCTTTGGAATGAATCTTATCATAGACAATTCAAGGTTAAAAAGTTCATTGGACGTGGACCTCAAACCCCTCAAAACGTCGATTACATCAACAATAGATTACTATGAAAATCTAGGATGGCCAAAAGCAATAGTTGGCATGTCACATAAGGAAGAAGATGATTTAATAAGAAGTATTTTAACTTAGCAGACTCATCAATAGAACTAATGGAATCATCCCATAACTACACCAAACAATTTCCACATTATACTTCCGAAGTCTATGAGGCAGTTGCTTGGTTAGAAAAAACCAATACATTAGCACTTTCTTCCTATTCGATCGAAAGGTGAATTGAAATTTGAAAATTTAATAGCTTTGTTAGTCTTTACTGATCGACATGCTTAATAAATCTTTTCCTCTAATATCTTCACATTCTGAAGCATTAAAAATCAGCTTCTGGGTAGGGTTATTTATATTCCTGTTTCTCGTCACATTTCAGCCTTTCGGATTAGGATCAATTCCTGGAAACAAATATTCTATCATCGGAGGATATGGTCTCATTAGCTTCGTAATTACTGGTTTGTTAATGGTATTTATTGCAAATTTTTTCAAAGAACAAGACTGGACAATTCTACATCAAATTATTTTATACTTGTTACTATTGTCATTTATTTCATTGGCAAATTTTTACTACACCAAAACACTCTTTCCATCATTTAATTACAACCCTTTCAGATTTGTTCTTTACACTTGTGCAGTAGGAATTTTTCCTATAATATTTCTCACCATTATTCACCAAAACTTCCTTAATAAAAATCACACTAGAGAGTCAGATAAAGTAAATCAAGTCCTTCAATCTTTAGATGTCAAAACGGAATCGTCAATTGAAACAATCTCTTACAAATCTACACAAGGACAACAGCTGACAATCGAACAGAAAAACGTATTGTTTATCGAATCAACAGCTAACTACTTAGAAATTTACTATTTGCAAGATGATCAGATAAATACAGACAAATTTAGAGGCACCATCAAAGCTTTGCACCCAAAACTGACTCCTACATTCAGAAAAACACATCGGGCATTTATAGTCAACACTAAATACATCGAACAAGCCACAGGTAATGCTCAGGGCTTAACACTGAGTCTAAAGCAAAGCGACAAAAGTGTTCCAGTATCACGGACCTATGTTAAAGAATTCAGAGTCTATTTGGAAGGATAATCTGATTCGGCTCGATGTTATAATCGCAAAGCACTCAAGTACCTTGGACATCATAATGTGGGTGTACAGTATAGAATATTAAGTCCAAGTAGTTTCAACCACTTGTTGTTTCGAAATTATTACATTTCATCCCAATTACTGCATTCCATCACAAATGCTTGCGCTTTGTCCCTACAATTTGCCTTATATCCCTACAATTTGCATTTACACCAGAATCTTCTTTGATTTGAATTGTATTCTAAAAAGTATTAAATGGAAGACTTCCTTTCTGTATTCATCTTGATCCACGCTGCCTTCGGAGGCATTGCCATGCTATCAGGCTCGGTTGCTGTAATCAGCAAAAAAGGAAGCTTTATTCATAAAAGATCTGGCATAGTTTTTTACTACTCACTACTACTTTCGATCGCGATGTCCTTGATTATAGCCGTATCACCTGGCCATGAAAGTGCATTCTTATTCTTTATTGGGCTTTTTAGTGCCTACTTTATCCTTATCGGAAAAAGGGCTCTTAAGTATAGAACCGGCATTACTTCAATTGGCTGGGACAAACTTCTAGTCATCCTTCTTTTTTTCACTGGTGTAATCATGATCCTCTATCCTATCCTTTTATATGGTAGCCCTAATATCGTACTTGCCGTTTTTGGAAGTGCATCTATTTTGTTAGCGATAGAAGATTGGAGAACAATTACAAATGAAGACACTCGTAAAAGAGAATGGTTGATCATTCATGCCTCTCGAATTACTGGTGGATTAATTGCTTCTGTAACAGCATTTATGGTTGTCAACAACTTTCTTCCCGGTGTATGGAATTGGTTTACACCTGCGATTATCGGCTCTATTTATATTGTCTATTGGACAATTAAATTGAAAAGACAGTTAAAGAATAAAATCAATACAACACTTTAATCAAACCAAACAAGGGCACATTAATCCCATTAGATTCTTTTGGAAAGTGGTTCTGGCTATCTAACTATACTGAAATTTTGACCAAGTCCAAAACTACCCTAATTAGCAATCATTAGACAACAATATATTTGAGTTCATTTTGAAGTTGACACCTAAATTTTACTTGTAAAACTGTTTTAAAACAACAGGTGAAAATTGTTGTATGTTTTGTAGCTTTGAATTGCACCCTGTATTCCGATTCTGTAGGACTTGACAGCTTGTTAGATGAAATATAGTTTATCTTATAAACAACTTGAAATCCAAAAAATACCATTTAAACAATGTTGAAAAAAGCAATTAAATACTTATATAAAAAAAGAGGCTACGAAATTGTCTTACGCAAGTACAAATTGACGGATGGTCATTATCCTCAGTCTGTTGTGTTACCAAGAGCAACGTATTCGCCATGGACTACAGATAAAGATTTTCAGGAGATATTTAGACTAATAACTGCCTACACTTTGGTTGATGTATATAGGTGTTATGAAATCTGGCAGCTATGCTTAGAACAGAAAAGTCTCGATGGAGATTATATCGAGATTGGTGTTTGGAAAGGAGGTACAGGCGCCATTATTGCCAAAATTGCTCAAGAACATTCAAAAAACTCTAAAGTCTATTTATGCGATACCTTTGAAGGAGTAGTAAAAGCTGGAGAAAATGATAATAAGTACATTAATGGAGAACATGCTGACACTTCTGTACAACTTGTTCAGGGCTTGTTAGATAATTTGAACTTAACGAACACAACAATCTTAAAGGGGATGTTTCCTGATGATACAGGGTCAAGTATAGGAGAATCGAAAATTAAATTCTGTCATATCGATGTTGATGTTTTCAAAGGCGCCGAAGAAATCACGAATTGGATATGGGGAAATTTGGTTATTGGAGGATGTATCGTATATGATGACTACGGTTTTTCAGGAACGCAAGGCGTTACCAAATTTGTAGAAAGCCAAAGAGGTAAAGCTGACAGAACAGTGATTCACAATTTGAATGGACATGCAGTGATCATAAAAATAAAATAGAACTAGTCCACCCAGTAAGCAGTAGCCAAGGCACATTAAATTGACAAAAAGGAACCTAATTTTTATTTATTAAACACCTGTGCCTGCAGACGTAATATTATTTAATGCTCCTGCAATTGTAGTTAATATATTCTCATTACCTCTTATCCCATGTCTCGATTGCAAAAATTTAGGGTCATTGTAAGAAACATGTACTTGTTGGTTTTCATCTTCCCACACGAGTATTTTTTGTGGAAGATCAATAGCAACTGTTTGTGCATCTTGCATTAAAGGTGTTCCCAAATTTGGATTACCAAACACAATTAAACGTGTCGGCCTTAATTCCAACCCTACTCGTTTTGCATTTGCCTGATGATCGAGGTCTAGTATTAATCTCAGCTTAGGATTATTATTAATTATACTAACAATTGTAGAATGTGTATCATCCAATGAATGTTCACTAATCTTATCGATCAATCCTTCAGCTTTTTTTGGTAACGTTCCAATAGGTTCTGCTTCTAGCCCACTTTGTCCAGATGCAAATTTGTTTAATGCATTTTTCATCTTTTCGAGTGTAGGTATATCAGCACTGAGACCATGGCGAGCCATCAAATAATCAATATCATTATAAACGATATTCGTTGCTCCACTCTCCTCTTCATAGATCAAAAACTTCTGCGGCAAATCTATACCTGCTTGCTGATTGGCTTGCATGATTGGCGTTCCCAAGTTTGGATTTCCAAATAGGATTACTTCTGTCGAACGCAATTGTAGTTCTACTGATGCGGCATTTGAACTATGTGAAATTTCAGCGGCAACTCCAATAGCGTCTATCGTGTCGAATTTTTCTAAAATGGAAGCTCTCACTTGTACTACATCTCCATTTGTACGCCTGGAGTTTAGACCTGAATTTGTTTGTTCACTCATTAGATTAACATTAGGTTTTTACGTTTGAAATAATAATAAGTTGCAAATTACTTTACTCGTCATAAACAAAGTAAGGCTATAAATGTTTCTGCTTTAATTAAAAATAGAACTCACACAAAATCAAATGACTGCTGGAAAACATTAACCTTCATTTAACCATAACAACCAACATAATAGAAGTACAAAATTGGTTCTATAACAAACATAGATATGACAAAGAAATTCTTTTTTTTAATGCTCTTACTTTCTTGGTTTAATGTGAACGCTCAGAAAGTAACGATAAACGAATTAGCTATGAATCAACCAAGATCCGGATATGGCATTGCTGGCCAACAAGCACCTGAACTATCAGTAGACCAATGGATAGACGCCAGAGGTGTGGAATCAGCATACTTTTCGTTAGCAGATAATGAAGGCAAATTCAAGGTGTTGTATTGCTTCCAAGCCTGGTGTCCCGGATGTCACAGTAGAGGTCTCCCATCACTACAGAAGATGACCCAAGCACTTGAAGGTTCTGATAAAGTAGTCTTCGCTGCCATCCAAACCGTCTTTGAAGGTAAAGGATCCAATACCTTTGACAGGATGGTTGAAATTCAAAAAGAGTACGATTTACAAATTCCATTTGGCCATGATATAGGTGCAGATACTCCAAGACAGATTTCTTCTACTATGCAACAATTCAGAACCGGTGGCACCCCATGGTTCATTTTAATCGACGAATCTGGGAAGGTAGTGTTTAACGATTATCATTTGAATACGGACAAAGCAATTGAATACTTAAAACAATTGTAACTAGGCAAGAGGTCAAAGACCTTTGCCTCCAGGAATTTGAATTGAACCCCGTTTAGCACTAGAATTTCGAAGAAATTCAAATCACTCAACACTCAAAACTGGCAACCAAAAGGAGTCTCACCTCCTCTCCCCCTTCACCGGAAACGTCCCAAATGATCCTGCCGTCATTAGCCCATCCATTTTTTTCTCTGTGAAATCCATAGTCATTTTTATATTAAGGTCCAATCCTTGAGCGACAGTATCATAATCAAACTTGATTGTATTGTTATTAGCGGCAACACCTTTAATGACTTCTGATTGATCGGGAGCTATATCGCTTGTTATGGTAAGATCGTAGAGATCTTTATTTTTTGTGATGTTCATATTTCCTGTAACTGCCATTCCAAGCACTTCTGCAACATAGGACCAGTCACCAGACAAATCATGAATGACTAAATTGCCACTTTGCTTTTTGGATTCACGTTTCTCCACCATTAAATCTTCTGCACTCGGTTTGCGCGGCAGTCTTTCTTGCCGCTGCGATGTTTCCCATACAAAACTTGCAATGATGGTTGCTGCCTGACTCAAATCTTCTTCTGAGAGATGGTCCCAATTATCCATATTAGAATGGTGAGTCCTTGTAAAATAAGCCATTGGTTCTTGTATGAATTGAAATCCAGGTATGCCAACTGCGTCGAAAGGCAAATGATCAGTACCACCTGTATTTCTAAGCGTTAAGGTCTGAGCTTCCAATTCTTCAAATGGTGCCAACCACTCTCTAAAGATGGAACGCACTGATTCATTTCCCTGCAAGTATACTCCTCTGATTTTCCCTGTACCATTATCTAGATTATAATAAGCGGAGACCTTCTCACTTTCTGCTTTAAGTGATTGCGGTGTAAAACCTGACTCGCCAAAGTCCGCATAAAATTCGTCTACATAGTTTCGAGAACCATGAAGCCCTTGCTCTTCTCCTGTCCATAGTGCAAGACGTAAGGTTCGTCGTGGTTGTATTCCCGTTTCTTTAATTGTGTGCAACAAAATTCTTGCAGCTTCCATCATAACAGAAGATCCTGCACCGTTATCTGTCGCACCAGTTCCAGTATGCCAGGAATCAAAATGAGCGCCAAAGATCACTACTTCGTCAGCCAAGTCTGTTCCAGGTATCTCGGCAATGATGTTGTGTTCCATTTCATCTTCATTAGTATATTGGGCCTTCAAATCAATACTCAATTGTACAGGAACACCTTTGTTCATCATGCGAAAAATTCGATTGTAATGTTCGATAGACAAGGTAACTTGAGGTACAACAGCTTTTCCTTTGTCTCTTACTTGTCCATCACCTGTCCGAGCTCCAGATACAAACACTGTCCCCAAATCACCTTTATAACTTCGATCCAAAACAGCCAATGGCTTCTCAGTTTCAAGCATATTCCATATTTTTTGATTGAGTTCGAAACCTCCTGCTCGATTTCTTCTTCTTGGTCTTGGTGTAGGTTTACCTGCTGTAGACATAGAAAATAACGTTTCTACATCATGTCGTTTTGCACTAGCCTCAAAAGGTAACTCTACAGTTCGAATGGTATCAATCATAACAAATTTACCGCTAAGCCTTCCTTTGTATTTTGCCAAGTCGCCTTCATTGTATACTTCCAGATATACAACTTCTGCTGTACCAGTAACAGAAGGAGACCAAGCCTTTGGATAAGCTATGATTGGCCAATAAGAAGGTCCTTCTGCATGCATTTCAAAATGATCCATTTGCCATCCCCTTCCAAACGGGCCCCATTCGTGGAGGTGAACGTTTGACATGCCCCAATCTGTTAAAGTCTTGTACGCCCATTCAGTGGCCTTATCTAACATTGGAGAACCAGTTAATCTTGGCCCATACACATCTGTCATCCAACTGGCAATTTCCATCACCTGACTTTCCTCCAAACCATGTTTTTTAATCACATCAATCACATCAACAACTGAGGATTGACCTTTTACATTAAAAGTTAAAAACAAGAGGAAGCAGCTAATTGATACAAAAAATTTCATAGTACATTTTGTTGTGTGTATGTCCAAGATAAGGATATTGAGAGCTGAATTCATGGAAATGAAAGTTAATGTGAATACATTCATCATAAGAATTGTCTCTTTACAAATTCTAAATGTCTGGACCTAAGTGACTTCATATATATAAGGAGGTACATGATAATTTTTTTTATGATTTGGGAAGTTTTGATAACACATAAGGAAATCTTGCCTATATAAGGACTGACTTCTGCTTGCATCTTTGTGTCATCATAAAAAAAATACATTATGTCAAATTTCACAGTACCAACTAGAGAAAACGTTTCAGAAAACAATCAAGCCATTTTTGATAAACTAAAAGGATCATTAGGCTTTGTGCCAAATATTTACGCTGGGATGGCTCACTCTGACAATGCACTATCAAATTTCCTTACATTCTCAGGAGCGGCAACTTCATTTTCAAAGAAAGAAAAAGAAGTTATCGACCTTGCGATTAGTCAGGTAAATGAATGCAAATATTGTCAGTCTGCTCATTCTGCTATTGCCAAAATGAATGGTTTTACAGATGAGCAAATTTTAGATTTGAGACACGGACACGCTGAGTGGGATTCAAAACTTGATGCCCTTGCTAAAATCTCAAGAGAGATCGCTCTTAATAGAGGTAATGTATCAGCAGAAGTAAAACAGAATTTTACTCAAGCTGGATACACTGAAGAAAATTTAGTAGACTTAGCGATGGCAGTAGGCGCCATTACAATCACAAATGTATTCCATAATCTTACGAAAATAGCTATTGATTTTCCAGTAGCTCCTGAATTAGAAACAGTTCACGCAAAACATAGTTAATAGTAGTTTGGTTTTAAAGAAAAGGCATTGCTCCTCGCAATGCCTTTTTCTATTTAGGCATTATGCTCTACTATTTCTACAGCACCTGATCCAATGTTGTAGTATGAAGTGATGATCTCAACACTACCATCCTCCACAGCCTTCCTAATAATCGGAGACTTATCCAATAAATCCTTACTTGATAATTTGGCGTTAGAAATAACTTTATCTTTTAAGGAAGCATCTGAAGCCACTGAATCTAACGCTGGGTTGATAAATGAGACCAAATGGTTTATGTGTTCGCCATTGTCACCACCAGCAATTGCAGCAGACACGGCACCACAACTTTCGTGACCCATCACAACGATTACTTGAGACCCGCAATGAGCAACTGCATATTCTATACTGGCGATTGAAGCACTATTGGCAACATTACCAGCGACCCGTACAACGAACAATTCTCCCATTCCTGTATCAAAAATCAACTCTGGGACAACTCTGCTATCCGCGCAACTTAATACAATTGCATAGGGTTCTTGTCCACTTGTAAGTGTTTCTCTCCTAGAACTGTTTTGTAATTTTCCGTCTAGAGAGTCAGCAACAAATCGCTCATTGCCATTTTTCAATCTTTGTTTAACATCTTCTATTGTCATGTTTATATTTTTGTTCACCTAAATAACTAAATAGGAGGTAAAAATGTTGAGAAATTTGGAATTAGAATAATTCTCAAGCAAAAAAATAAGCTTCAACTCAAACGAATTGAAGCTTATTTATATTAGAGATTAATATTACTTAATTGTAACTGGCAATTTTGCCATTGTATTTTCCCAGCCAAAAATAATATTTACATTGTTAGCATCAACTTCTTCATAAGTAACGGATAAAGCTTCCAAAGTTTGAGGAGTCCTTGCAGTTGTCGATTTGACAGATACTAAATTGTCAGCTTCATCATGATTTGCGTGCCCCCATGAATTGGTATTCTTATGTACGATAAATTCCCATTCATTCTGATTGACATTAGCAAAGACGCCGTACGTGCCTGCTCTTAAATCCTTTCCTCCGATCGTTACATCATTGAAGAATGTCATTGTAGTCGTTTGATTAGCACCTAATCTCCATAGTTCGCCAAAAGGTACCAATTCACCGAAAATTTTTCTTCCCTTCATTTGTGGTCTACTATACAGTACTCTGATCTTAGGCTGGTTTCCAGCTACTTCTTCAGGCTTCAAAAAATTCTGGAATCTGGATCTGGAAGGATATGCAGCTAAATCCATTGGGCTTGCATCGTCACCTTCCAAGGTTGGAGCGTTAAGATTGATTGGCAAGGCGGCTCTTGTATCATCCCATTCCATAATCATATGAACGTTACCTTCATCGATCTTTTGAAAACCGATTGTCATTTGTTCTCTTACTGATTTTGCAGCAGAAGTATTTGCTCTAAATGCTGCAACATCTTTTGTTTTGTCTCTACCGTTTGTACCAGCTATATGTCTTTGGCTAGAAAGTTTGACCATCCAATGATCTTCATATACATCTGCCAACATAGTATAGACTCCTCTAGGTACCATGGTTCCATCTATTTCCACATTTTGATAAAAGGTGATTTCCGTTCCTTCGTTTGCTCCTAGTCTCCACTCCTCTCCAAACTTTACCAATTCACCAAATACATTTCTCTCCTTTTTATATGGTCTACTATACAAGACTTTTATTTTAGCAGCACGATCTGGATCATCTTCATCAAGATAATTTGCAAAAACTGCAGACCTCGGATAGGTCACTGCGTCCATCGGACTTTTGTCTAATTCTGGAAATTCGATGTCTTGTCCAATGGTGAAGGAAGCCACCAATACTAGTAAGAATGTCAAAAATGAATATTTCATTATCTATTGTTTTTTTTTTTATATATTCTGCATAAGTAACTCAATTGACTAAGCATCTTGTATCAAATTGCTGACAAAATTGAGGAATATAAACATAAGCCGGTAAATGATTGTTACCCAAAATAGAACAACTACCATAACGCAGATATGTTCACATAAATGCAGATATAACTCCTCCCATCAATCCACCACAGATTACCCAAAACAGCAAATGTACCCACATATATTTCATTGGTCTACGTTCGTGCAAGGTGCTTATACCAATCATAGCGAAACCCATTAAAAGACATAACTCTACTCCATGTATTACTCCATGTCCAAATGTTCTGTGCTTGTCACCATATTTACCCATAAAATCTGTAATCATTGTATTGACTTCAGAACCCTTCTGAACCAATCCTTCATCATGTAAAAACAATTGATATAATGCGGTCTGATGCACAACAAATAAGAATAGTATATAGGACAAAAAAAGACCAAATAGGTAAGACAACAATAAGGTGCGAGTCATATTACCTTCCATGACTTGTTGCTCTGTGATTCCAGCTGCAGACATCCATGCTTTTCCTAGAGCTTTTGGATTGTAATAAATCGCACCTAGAATAATTGGGAATAAAGCTGTAATAAAAAGTATGTAGAAGTTTACTTGAGGCATAATTTTCAATATTTTTATAAAACTAAGCTATGAATTATATACTTCTGGATAAACAATTTTTCAATTACATGACAAAAACCCTAGTTCAGTGATTAGGGTTTTCACTATTGATAAGGACTTAATCATTATCTAACTTGCGTACATGAAAAGCATAAGTACAATTTTCATCTTACTTTTTTCAGTTGTGTTGTGCGGTCAAATCAATAGTCCAACATCACAATATTTTAAAGTAGATCAATTTGGATATCAACCAAATTCCCAAAAAGTAGCTGTGATAAGTAATCCAGAACTTGGATTCAATAGCGGCCTTACATTTACACCTGGTAACACACTACAACTACGTAGTTGGTCTACAAACGCAATTGAGTATACAGGAAGCCCTACAATTTGGAACAACGGACAAATTCATGAGCAATCTGGCGACAGAGGCTGGTGGTTTGACTTCTCGTCGGTCACAACTGAAGGAGACTATTACATTTATGATCCGATTAATGATGTGCGATCCCATAGATTTACAATTGACGCTGATGTCTACAATCAAGTGCTAAAATCAGCTACCGTCATGTTTTATAGAAATCGTTGTGGCAATGCAAAACCCGCATCATTTAACGGAGCTAAATGGAGTGACAACAATGTCAATTTCACACAAGATCAGCAAACAAGATATTTATTGGATCGCAACAATACATCTCTATATAAAGACCTTTCTGGTGGCTGGTTTGATGCAGGTGATTTCAACAAATATGTCACTTTTGTTAATACTGTGGTTCATGATTTACTTTGGGCATACGAAGAGAATCCTTCGGTGTTTGGCGATAATTGGAATATACCAGAGTCCAATAATAATTTACCGGATATTCTTGACGAGATTAAATGGGAACTTGATTGGTTAATGAAAATGAATAACGCTGATGGATCGACTCATGTAAAAATGGGTAGCCTCAATCACTCTGACAATAGCTCACCACTGCCAAGCAATAATAACGACCCTCGTTATTACGGACCAACTTGTAGTTCAGCTGAGATATTTGTTGCAGGCATTTTTGCTCACGCTGCAAAAGTACTTTCTACATTCCCTTCTCAGTCAAGTTATGTAGCAGAGTTGACTACAAGAGCAGAACAGACATGGGCTCATGTACTACCACAATTAAACGATCCAACAACCTTAGATTTAGAATGTGATTTGGACGATGAAGACAATCGGATCGTGTCCGGAGATGCAGATATACCAATAAAAGACCAAATGGATATGGCAGTTAAATCAGCTATACATTTATGGGATTTGACAGCTAATTCTAATTACAAATCTTACATTGACAACAACCTTTATAGTCTTGATCATTTAAATGGATACTGGAATTATTACCAACGTCCTTTAATGGATGCATTACTTCATTACTCCACTCTACCTGGAGTGAGTCAAACTGATCGAAATGCAATCCGAAATTCATTGGTAGCAGAAATAAATAACCCAGATAGAAATTTTTTAGGGATGACTGATGTCGACTTATATCGGTCATACATGCCTGATGCTCAATACCACTGGGGTAGCAATCAAGTGAAAGCGATTCTTGGAGTCTTTAATTTAATGATCGATAAGTACGACATTGATCCTTCCAACTCTGCTACATATGTGGCTAAAGCTGCTGAGCACGTACACTATTTTCATGGTCTCAACCCAATGGGATTAACTTATCTGACAAATATGTATGCGCTTGGTGCCGAGTATCCTGCAAATGAAATGTATCATCAATGGTTTGGTCACAATACACAATGGGACAATGCAATCACGTCTCCAGATGGACCTGCTCCTGGCTATTTGGCTGGCGGACCTAATTCTGTGACTTCTGTTGTACTAGCACCACCAGCTGGTCAACCTCATCAAAAGTCATACTTAGATTTCAATACAGTTAGCGATCGCTCTTGGGAAATATCTGAACCCGGTCTCTATTATCAATCAAGCTACGTAAGATTACTTGCAGCTTTTAGTAATGCGCCATCGACTTGCCCTGCTGAAAATGCGGCTTGCGATGATGGTAATCCAAAGACAGTCAATGATGTCACAGATGGTTTTTGTGGATGTATCGGTGAGTGCCCTGTAGAAGGTACTGTTTGTAATGATAATGACCCACTAACTACAAATGATCGGGAGAATGGTGCGTGTTTATGCATTGGTGATTTACCCGAACCAGAACAAAACTGTGACAATCAAGTACAAAATGGCGATTTCGTAAATAGCGTGGATCTTTGGAATTATTGGGGATGCGCCATTACTGCTGTAAACGGAGTAATGGAAGTTGCTAATATCCAGACTGGTGACAACCCATGGGATGCTGGGATATCTCAACAAGGTATGACCATAAATGGAGGTCGCGACTATATATTGCATTTCACTGCTGAATCTAGTGCAAGCAGAACTGTCACAATAAAAATAGGTTTGGAAGATGGCTCTTCAATTTATTATGATGACACATTCATAATTAATGGTTCTACCCAGGATTATCTTGTTGTCTTTTCATCTACAGCAACTACGCTTAATGGTTCTGTTGAATTCCACTTTGGATTAGACGATACTGATCTAAGCTTTGATAACATAGAATTGAAAGAATTCGGTTGTGATCCCTGTACTGATGGTTCCCAAGAATTAATCGTCAATGGTTTACTTGATAATGGATTAGCTCCCTTCTATTATTGGGGAAGCACAGCTACTATCGCTAATGATGAAGCACAATTGACTGACATCACAGGCACAAATCCATGGGATGCAGCATTTGCACAAGGTGATATAAATTATGAAACAGGAAAAACATATACGATTAGTGTAGATGCTCGTGCAACTGCAAACCGAAGCATGTTCATCAAATTAGGCATTGCTGATGCCAATTTAACAACAATGTTATATGAGGAAGTGCAATTGACATCTGCTATGCAGACCTATACTTTTTCTGTTGCTATGCTTTACGGATCAAGTCCATTAGGAACAGTAGAATTTTACATTGGGCACGATACCCCTGACATAATATTAGACAACGTTTCTCTCATCGAGGAATGCCCATCAGTTTCAGATTGTCCGTATGAGTTAATTATCAATAACCCACTAAATGCAAATCTGTATCAAGCTGAAAATAGCATTATCTCAGATGCAAGTATTACTCAAATTAGTCCAGTGGAATTTGGTGCGTATAATTTTGTGACCTTAGAAGCAGGTTTTGAAGTAGTAAATGGCAATGTATTTCTTGCCAGTTTGAATGGATGTACACAATAGAGAAATCAGCTTATTCTAAAACAAAAAATCAATCTTGACATTGCAGTTTAAATAAATGGTATAATCAAATTGGTTATTATCAGTGTCATAATATCCTCTGTATCCAGCATCAATTAATAAATAATCAAATGCCTGCCAATCGTAATGAATAGAATTGGTCCACAAGTTTCTTGACGATGAAATTAATTCCAGACTGGAATCATTGTATGAAAAAAATAATGCCTCTCCAATTGAAGAATAAAAATTTGTGGCACTCCAGTAACCCACAGCAATGTCTATTGAATTGAATTCAATCATCAAATTGTACCAAAATCCAGAGCCGGTATCTTGTGCCAGAAACACATTTCCATTACTCAATTGATTGCCATTGACAACAGTAAAATAATAATAAGCTGGTTTGAAATCAACACTTAATTTGTCAGTTTGAAATCCTACTGAAGGACTAATGGAGTAATTAAAGAGCGTGCGATCAGGATTTGTGGCTAAGTCAATTTGTCCACCAAGGTGCGATATAAGCAATTCAGAATTAAGGTCAAGTTGGATTTTGTTTTCAGGAAAAATTTGTAGATGGGAAACATTTCCAACGAATAATTCCTCTGGAAACGGATCATTTCTTTCAATGAATTGCTCCCAATTTAACCAGGTATCTGAGCGAAATGTTTTTGTTTTTATCAGGGCTTGCAATCCGTACTCTACCCTATTTTGAAAATTGAGGTCATATCGATAGAATGGTTCTGACAATTGATGTTGTTGTGCACCATCAATGCTGCCAAAAATCAAGGTTAATGGCTTCACTATATTTGTTTGAAATCGTATTAGTGGAATGATCTCAGAGAATGAATTTAAACCTGAAAACTTTAAAACATGTACGCCGACTGACAACTTACTTTTCTGATCAAATCGATAGGCAATACATGGTTGTGCAATTACGCCTATACCAGTAAAACCATCAGTAAATGGACTGAAGTACTCATTATTTTTAATAAAAAAATGAACAGGGACAGTAGCTTCAAATGTATTGGAAATGCTGTCTTGCTCTATGCTCTGACTTTGAAGCGTACTACTTATCAACAGAAATAAACAGACTATACAATATGTAAGTTGAGAATACAAATGCCAATTGATTTATGCTAAAATGCAACATCCTATTCATTTCTATTACTGATTCTTGAAATTTCTAATTATTTAAATGGGCTTCTTGGTTGCCATTCTTTTTCGGGTACCATAAAGCTGAGCAATTTAGGAAGGAATTTGTTTTTCCAGGTTGTTTTATGTTTGAGGTAACATAACATGTCGTAGGGCACTGCACCTACTGAGCTTTTAATTTCTAAGGCTGTTCGTGCAAACTGTATTTTATCAACTCTTGCATCTATCCCTTCTTTTATGAGATCGTACAACATATTGAGATAAATCTGGTGCTGGGCATTTTTAGATTTGTCATAACCCAGGTAATGTGCCTCCATGTATTCCGTATTGAATAAAATGGTATAGTAGCCAATCATTTCTCCGTCAAGGAAATAGGCGACAATCTTTATTTTGTGATCAAGCTTTTGTTTGAGTTCACTAAAATAATTCAATGGTAGCGTAAATAGGTTGAAATCAGCATCACTAGCTGTTTCTTTGTACAAATCAAATATTCTTTTTTCGTGTAGTTGAATATCTTCAATTGACAATTCTTTTTTAACTACTGCATCACCTAATTTCTTGAATGCTCGTTTAGCTCTTACACGATACTTTGACTTCATCGCGGATAAATAATCTTCGAAGGCATTCCAATCTTCTGGAATATTTAAAATCATATTCGGCTGGACAGCAAATTCTGAGAACTTACTATTATCCAACTTGTTCAATGATAGTTCTTTGTCTTTATAATAATCCTTCATCAATATTGGTCCGCAAGGGTATCCCTTGGTCGCCAATAATTTCACAATAGCATTTAGTGCAGTTTCGATAATGGTAAATTGGTCTTTATATAGGATAGTGCTATCGGCAAAGTGGAATCCATATTCTCCAGTCAACAATACGTTGCCACATATCAATGTATTGAATTTAGCGAGGCCTGTAGCTCGTCTTCGTATTGCAAGTGTAAACCGTTGAAAAGCATTTGCTGTTTTGAAGCCCTCATCCATATTCATGCTTTCAGACAAATCTATTTCTTTCATTTGCATAGAAAGGACGGCTATCTGTCTATCCTGTTTACTTATGATTGCATAAAATGGTTTTATTCCTTGAGGAGGAGTCTCTTCTATCAATCCCAAAAAAGCAGATGAAAAGAAAATATTGTCTGGCACCAGTTGTTCCCATTCATCTACCTTAGCTGACAATTGATCAAAAACTACAAGAGAGTAATCATCTTTGAAATTCTCAGCATGAAGATTTAATGGAGCAGCTTGCATTCTAGTTGAATCCTTCGTTTCGTTTGCTTTCTGTTTTTTAAATGTGCAATCCAATGCTTATACCTCTTTGAGTTTTTCTAAAACGAATTCTGCTGCCTTCTCATTCCCCCATCCATCATTTTTAACACAGCCAAATCCACATCTATTTAATAACCAAAATTCAATAATGTTTTTGACAGAGCTATACTTTGTTACTAAATCAGAAAAATTCTCCAAATCCAGATTGCGTTGGCTGACATCAGTAGGAATTGCAATGATATAACTAATTCTTGATCCTTGCTCTACCGTGTTTAGCAGTCCAACAGGTTTAGCGGTTATTCGACTTCGTGCCGACAAGGACTTTGACAAGACGATACATTTCACCGTTTCGGAGTTAAAACCTCGAACATATCCAAAATGAAATGGGTAATTCATGTAAAAATTGGTCTCTTCGCCCGATGAATAACTATAATCGTCACCAGCTTTTTGCTCAATGACTATGTCAAATGTCCCATCCTCTTTTATTTTAGATTTAGTTGACTCCTCACAAGAGAGAATGATGAAGGAGAGGAAACTGATCAGGTAAATTCCTTTAGAAAACATATATCAAAAATACATAATATTATCGACACATAATTTGATTTGGTAGGGCTTGTTATTTCAATAATATCATTACCTTAACTTTTCGATAAAGATTAAGACATGAAGAAGCTACTGTATGTACTATTCATCTTGCCATTTGCGTCAATCGCATTTGGTCAAGGATTAGATGAACGAATTAATGAGTCCTTTAGACCTATCGCTGAAGGTTGGGAGTTTTTAGTCTTTTATCCATTTCCAGGCACTAGTATTCCTATCGTCATTGTGCTGCTTGTCGTAGGAGCAGTGTTCTTCACCTTTTATTTTCGATTTCCCAATATATTTAAGTTTGGTACTGCCATTTCTGTGGTTAGAGGTAAATACGATGATATTGAAGGACACGAAGGAGCTTCAAAACTTGCCCAGGTAAACATAGCTGATGGCGATATTCCAAATACGATAAGAGATGAAAGTGAAGAGGGAGAAGTAACTCATTTTCAAGCACTTGCAACTGCTGTTAGTGGTACAGTGGGTTTAGGTAATATTGCAGGTGTTGCAGCTGCCATTACAATTGGTGGGCCAGGAGCAACCTTCTGGATGATCATTTGTGGTTTATTGGGTATGTCGACGAAATTTGTAGAATGTACATTGGGTGTCAAATATCGAGATATTGGCCCGGATGGGACTGTTTATGGTGGCCCTATGTACTACTTATCAAAAGGCTTGAAAGAAAGAGGATATACAGGTTTAGGAAAAGTACTTGCTGTGATCTTTGCAACCTTGTGTATTGGCGCTTCATTCGGAGGTGGCAATGCGGCACAATCCAATCAGGCAGCCTTGCAATTGGCTACACTAATGGGAATGGAAGGTGGTAGTAGTGGAACAATCATAGGCGTTGTACTAGCAGTAATTGTAGGTATCGTCATCATAGGAGGCATCAAACGAATAGCATCCGTTACAGAAAAAATTGTGCCTTTAATGGCAGGCATTTACATTATCGCATGTCTAGTGGTTGTATTTGCAAATTTCAGTTATATAGATGATGCTCTTGGATTAATTGTTTCTCAAGCATTCAGTCCCGACGCAGCTGTAGGTGGATTTTTTGGTGTATTGATCCAAGGATTCAGAAGAGCTGTATTCTCCAATGAAGCAGGCGCAGGTTCTGCTGCAATTGCCCACTCCGCAGTAAAAACAAGATATCCTGCTTCAGAAGGATTAGTGGCATTACTCGAGCCATTTATTGATACTGTAGTTATTTGCACCATGACTGCATTAGTCATCATTTTTTACAACAGTGGTGGATATTTCGAATACGGAGCTCCTGGAGGTGTTGTTGAAATAAACGGCCAATCGCTTGAAGGTGCTACATTAACATCCGCTGCATTTGGATCTGTGATTCCATGGTTTCCTTATGTATTGACAGTTGCAATTATTTTATTTGCCATTTCTACCATGATTTCCTGGTCATATTATGGCCTTCAATCGTGGAAATATTTATTTGGACGTAGCAAAGCTGCAGATTTATCGTACAAAGTCATTTTCTTAATTTTTATTGTAATAGGTGCTGCTGCAAACATGAGTGTTGTCTGGGGTTTTTCAGATGCTATGATATTGGCTCTTGTCTTTCCAAATATGATCGGTCTATTTTTCTTATTCCCAATTGTGAAAGAGGAATTAACTAAGTATATGGATGCTTTAAGAAAAGGGGCTTAATCATTGGCGCTGATTTATCTTGGCTTGGGTTCTAATGTTAGTCCTAAATCAACTTTTCTTCGAACCGCTGAGTCCTACATTGAACAATTCATAGGTAAAATCATACAACGATCTTCTGACTATGAAACTGATCCCTGGGGTGTTACTGATCAGGAGAACTTTGTCAACAATGTTGTTCAAGTAGAATCCTATCACAACCCTCATATTGTGCTCTCTATAATTGAAAAGATTGAATTTTCCATAGGACGGCAAAAACACCGTAAATGGGGTGAGCGCAACATCGATGTAGATATCTTATTTTATGACGACATGATACTCAATATTGATAAATTGAAGATTCCACATCCATTAATAGCTCAGAGAAATTTTGTATTGGCACCCATGAAAGAAATTAACCATATGTTTATTCACCCAATCTTTCAAAAGACCATTGAAGAATTATATCTTGCCAGCTCGGATCAATCAGCTGTGAGAATAATTGGATAAAAACCCATTTCCATACAACTATATCGTCGTAGAAGGTAATATTGCTTCAGGCAAAACTTCATTTTGTGAACGCATTAGAGACATTTACGGATGCAGACTTATTTTAGAAAAGTTTGATGAAAATCCGTTTCTACCCTACTTCTACGAAGATCAGGAACGCTTCGCCTTTGCTGTTGAGCTATTTTTTATGACGGAGCGCATCAAACAACTACAACGCAATCTCATTAATCAAGACTTATTTTCTTCTTTCACGGTTGCTGATTATGGTTTTGTCAAATCATTACTTTTTGCCAGAAAGAATTTGAATGAAGAAGAATACAGGATGTTCACCAAAATGTATAATGCCTTCCACGGTTCATTTCCCAATCCTGATATATTAGTATACTTCCATAGAGCTATTCCTGAGTTGATGACAAACATCAATAGTCGTGGCCGTGAATATGAGCAACACATCGAAGCCGATTATCTACAAATAATTCAAGATTCATATTTCGAATATTTTCGCAACATCTTATCATTTCCTGTCATTATTCTGGATGTAAGTTCTGTAGATTTTGTCAACGACGAAGGTCACTTCAAAACAGTTGAGAGCTTGTTAAAGAAGACTTATTTGCCTGGTGTACATCGGATTAGTATTTCACTCTAGACCAAGTGTAGGTATCCAGCGCAAGTGCAAGGGCATGAGTACGAAGTATGTGTCTTGCTTGAATTTTGCAGGGCTAAATGGCCATCTCTTCCAACCTAGGCAGGATAAAGAGTAGGAAAATAGTAAAGACGATAAGTATAATTAAAGGCGTTCTAAATATTTTCAAAATTCGACTCCCTAAAGAATCCGCATTTTTAAAATCCTGACTCAACAATTTCATGATACCCATCAACAAGGTAACAACGAAACCTGTACTCAAAATCAAAAATATAAGTGAGATGATTACTTTCATTATGCTTTAAGCTAATACTAAATAATTGAAGATCGAATAGATAACGGTAAAAGATCGGCTACGAGTTCAAAATAGAATATTTGTTCTACTAATCAACTTCAACTGGAATTGCATTTCCCATGATTCACCGCTGGTGCTTCTTGCTTATTCTTCAAATATACTTACTCCCCTCTGGAGCTCTGCCTTTCTCTTTAGTTACTCATTCGTCAAACTTTCTCAACTTTTTATTTTCTGATTTAATGATTAAGCGCAATGACTGATCATAAGTAAAATAATTCCAACTCCAGTTGAGGACAACGAATATTTTATTTTTAACCCCTACCAAAGCAAATAAATGGATCACCAACCAAAGAAACCAAGCGACAAAACCCGTGAGACTTCTCTTATTCAGATCAGCAACTGCTCTGTTTCTACCAACGGTTGCCATAGCACCCAAGTCCTTGTATTTAAAGGACTTTAGTTTACCCGTTTTAAATTGTTTTGCCAAATGTTTGGCTTGTTGGATGGCTGGTTGAGCAATTTGCGGATGTCCATTTGGATACTCATCAGTGATAATGGCAGCAGCATCCCCTATTGCATAAACATTTGACAAATGTGAAACTTGTAAATGTTCATCAACACACAAACGATTGCCTTTGACAAAGCAATGTTCGCTCACACCATCTATTGGATCACAGACGATACCCGCTGCCCATACTACTTTATGCGCGCGGATCGATTGCCCATCTTTTGTTTTGACATTTGTACCATCATATTCCGTAACTCTTGTTCCTAATTTAACAGTAACATCAAGTTCTTCAAGAAATTGCAATGCCTTGGCACCAGCTTTTTCGGACATGCCAGGCAACAATCTATCTCCACTTTGGATCAAGTAAATATCAACTTCAGCCTGATCCAATTCTGGATAATCCTTTGGTAAAATGTACTTCTTCATTTCTGCAAGAGCACCAGCCAACTCCACTCCGGTCGGTCCACCACCCACTATAACAACATCTATAAATCCTTGTCTGGTATCATAATCTCTAGTTACCAGTGCCCGTTCCAAATCTTCAAATATGGCATTCCTTAACTGAAGTGATTCACCAATTGATTTGAGTGAATAGGCATACTTTTCCAATTGTTGATTGCCAAAAAAGTTTGTAACTGCACCTGTTGCGAGTACAAGATGATCATAATTCAAGAACCCCAAACTGGTATGTATTTGCTTTGCTTCTGGATCAATCTTTTCCATTTCAGCAACACGGAGATGCACTTGTTTTGAACGTTGAAAAGCTTTGCGCAATGGAAAAGCAATCGATGAAGGTTCTAAGCCTGCCATTGCCACCTGATAAAAAAGTGGCTGAAATTGATGGTAGTTGTTCCGATCAATCAACACAATTTGAAACTTAGATTTTAACAATTTTCGAGCGAGCATAAACCCTCCAAAACCAGCACCTACGATTACTATTCTTTCTTTGTCTGTTTCTGGGATATTAATTGGCATATCTGAGATTAAAGTTATTCAAAATTATGAGAATACATTTAGATAAACGAACATTGTAATGATGGCAGATACAATTCCAATTTTCCCGCTAGAATTAATACTCTTCCCAACCGAAAACCTCAATCTCCATATTTTCGAACCTCGATATAAACAATTGATTAAAGATGTCTACGATCATAAAATTGAATTTGGCATCCCCTATTTTAAGAAGGGAGAAGAAATGCTTTATGGATGTTCTGCAATTCTACTATCGATTAAACGAACCTATGAAGATGGCAGAATGGACATTAAAACCCTTGGAAGCAAAGTATTCAGAATTCATCAACTACATAAGAAATTTGAAGATAAACTATACAGTTCAGCAACAATAGACTTCATAGATAATAACCATGAATACGATATTCGGAAAACCAAAAAGCTTAGCTCTTTAATTACTGACTTGTACACTTTCATGAATATAAATAAGACAGTTCCAGAATTAAAAACACCTATGTTTTCATATCATGTTGGTCATCATGTTGGATTGAGTAAAGGGCAAGAATTGCAACTGTTGTCTATTGATTCTGAAGAAGCTAGACAAGCATTTCTGATCGAGCATTTAACCGAATTGTTACCTGTAGTAAAAGAAATGGAAGAATTACGTAAAAAGGTAGAAATGAATGGTCACTTTAAAAATCTCAAACCACCTTTGTTTTAATTTTGCTGCCGAATCAGGACCCCATTACTCATAACTGACAATATAGAAGATCTTAAGGTTTACTATTACCAAAAATCCCTATTTTAGTTAAAATTCCATTCTAAGTTTAGATTTACCAACGAGCATCGAAAATGGAACGTCTTTATCATATAGGAAGACCCTTATAAATTTACGACTATGATCAAACGGCTAATAAACACAACAGCTTTTGTCCTCGTAATTGCTATTCAATTCACTCTTAGTCAGTCTATTTGCGAATCAGCACTTACCCTTAGCGAAATAGAAGACATGATTGAAGAATTTGATAACCCGTCCACAGGTATTGCGGTTTTTGAACATTTCGGTGATGAAACTGGATACTTTTATGAAGTCAGAAATAACTGTCCAAATGTATCAAATAACGGTCCCTTACCTCCAGGTTTTGCCCAGTATGGCGGTACTTTTCTTAGCTGTGATGGTACATTGATTTGTACATATGGTTTTGATAGACCACTGCCGTGTAATTCAGAACTCAACCTGACTGGCCTAGATCTCACGAAAGCCACCCAACGATCATTCGTTTTTTCTACTCCATGTGGCTATGATGGTTCTATCATTGAAGTATGTGGAATTGAAAATTTAAACATTTCCACTACTAAATCACGACCTATTTACCCTACTTCTTCTGGACTACCATTACAGCCAGAATGTACATATTCCAGAGTTTCCATAAGTCCGGATGAAGGTATCCAGATGACAGAAAATGGATTTAGGATATTGGCTCCAACAAATGAAAGATATGAAGTAACGCTATTTACTGATCAATCGGATTGCAGTCCGTTAAATTTTGTCTATACAATACGTGAAGATGAAGCCTGTCAGGACATTACAGACAGCCCTGAAATTTTCAATAGCTATCCGTTTTTGAATAACGTAATCGACCATACAGATTGCGGCAATAGTTCCGTTATCGTTTATAATCTCAATGGAAATATATTTCTATTTGTTTCCACAAATGAAAACGAACGATTATACTTAGCTGATGGTACTTTATATTGCACCAATTCGTCTAGCTTATCTTGTGAAGAAACATATGGCTTATCTCAAATTATTGATGAATGGCAGTGTCAAGCAATTGAAGAACAGTTTGTTTTCGCAACAATCTGTTCTGGAGATCCACTTCCGCTTTATCGATCAAGGTATACCCTTGGGGAAAGTACTTTTCAAGCTTGTGGTCCTGAAGGACCAATTGGATCACCCCCGCGGATGTGCCCATGTCAGTTAATTTTTTCACTAGAAATATCTCCGAAAGATGGCGTTATTTCCGAGTTAGTAGAGGGCAATTTATTTGAAATAGTACCTCAACAAACGACAACCTACACGATTGTGGCAAGGACTGGTGGTGCTCCTGATAATCCATGCATACCTATGGAATTTACAGAAGAGTTTACCATTGTCGTACGTTCTCCTGACGAGTGCTCTGGTTGTGCTTGTGCTGCAGTATTTGATCCAGTATGTGGTGAAGATGGAGTGACCTATTCTAATGAATGTGAAGCATTATGTAACAATGTTAATATTATTGGTCAAGGTGAATGTGAGATTGAAAATCCCGAGGAAATATTTCAAGGATTCCCGTTCCTTATGGAGCTAGTTGATCCCAATAATTGTACGAATGAAATCATAGAGGCTTATGTTCAGGATGACAACAGTTTTATATATGTCATTAATGATGCAGGTGGCACCTTATACCTTGAAGACGGGTCCTTTTTCTGCCAAGATGGTGGCAATGCGAGTTGTATCGCAAATGCTGGTTTGAATCAACCAATTTTAACCTGGAGATGCTCCAGCAATTGTATTTGCCAAGAAATATTTGCGCCAGTCTGTGGCGAAGATGGAGAGACTTATACGAATGCTTGTGAGGCAGAATGCAGAGGTATTCCCGTCATAGCTATGGGTGAATGTTCAACAAGTCAAAATTGCGAAATGGCATCTGGCACAATAGTCTTTGAACCATGTGATGATGGCAGAACATTCTTTTTTGTCCGGACAGGTTCAGGTAATTTATTTGATCTTTATTTTGCAGCGGGCATTGAATTCGAAGTGTTTGAGGGCCAAGAAGTAAGCTTTGATTTTGAGCTAGCAGATTTCGACTCACCTTGCAGTATAGCTGATGCAGCTATAGTAGCTACATGTATAGAGGATATTACTCGACCAAACGATTGTAGAGATAATTCAGGAACCATCTTTTTTGAGGAGTGTAACGGGCAAACATTTTTCTTATTAGAAACAGATGATGGTAGAATTCTAGACCCGTATTTTGAAGATGGTCCTACTATCGAAATAGTAGAAGGGCTTAGAATAAGATTTGATTACTTTCTAGCAGATTTTACAACACCTTGTTTAATTGCAGAGGGGGCAGTTTTTTTGACTTGTGTTGAAGAAAATTTCGTTCCTGATCAAGAAGATTTACTATCAGAACTTGAGGCTTTTGTATTGGGCACAATTAATCAAGATGATTGTAATAGTGATGATCTCACTATTTCTTTCTACGAAACTGGGGGTGAATTTGCTGCATATGTCCGATCAGAGGGTGTAGGTACATTGTATGATCAAAGAGGCAATTTCTTGTGTTCCGATGGTGCCTCGATCAGTTGTACGACATCATTCAATTTACGAAACCCAATCAAAGTACTTGATTGCTCAGCTATTGTTGATACTGGAAATTCTACAGGTGAATTTGATGACTATCCATGGATCAATGATCGAATAGACCAAACAGATTGCAATGTTGGTTCCTTTGTAGAAATCTATGAAAACAATGGATATGCCTTTGTATTTATAGATGATGGTTCTGGAGGTGTACTTTATGATGCATCTGGTGGTTTGTACTGCACTGATTCTCCAACATTGTCATGTCGAGAGGTATATGGCTTGAACAATGCTAGTATTACTTGGACTTGTGGAGATTCTTCATCTGATGGTAATAACAGCACATTTAATGAAGAAATCTTCTTTTGCCCTGAGGATTCTGTCCCCTTGGAAATACCAACATTAGGAGCTTTTAATACTGACTCAGGTGAAGAGGCAACCTGTCCTCCAGGATTTCCATGTGATTGTAGTCTAGTTACAGAAATTAGTGTGGTACCAGATGAGGACATTATACAATTCAGTCCTGAAGAAGGCATTTTGCTTGTTGCTCCAGAACAACAAACTTCATATGCTGTCACAATATTTACTGATAGATCAACGCCTGATTCTACTTGTGATTCAGCACAATTTCAAACTATCTTTACCGCAATACCAAGTGATGAGGCTTGTAGTAATATTGTTCAGCAAGCTGACTCAGATTTGAATGTTTATCCTAATCCTGCAACAAATGAATTGTTTCTATCAGGACTTCAGCAATGGCATAAACATCTAAACATATCTGATGTTTATGGCAATATTGTTTGGCAAACGAAAGGATTTGTTGATTCTAAAATTGACCTGAGCAAATTTAATGATGGTGTTTACTTTATGTCGATTCAACAGGAAAATGGCCAATTTGAAACCATTAAATTCATCGTTCAAAAGTAAAATAGTACGCGGGAGATTGTCTTAACTCCTTTTATTTGGAATTTGTTGACCTGAGTACACTCTTTCTTTCCTATCTTACGAGTAAGCGAATATTCAACTCATGGTTAACTTTAGAAAGTTTAGTGTTCTCACTTGTTTGTCCATTATCCTGATATGTTTTTCTTGCAAAGTAGCAAAGCTGCCTATCTATGATTTTGAGAAAAGTCTGACAGCTGTCAATGCGGGGATATCTTCTGCACACCCGGAAGCTACAGAAATTGGTTATACTATTTTGAAGAAAGGAGGAAATGCGATAGATGCTGCAATTGCGACTCAATTTGCATTGGCCGTTTGTTATCCTGTTGCTGGTAATATTGGTGGCGGTGGTTTCATGGTATACAGAGAAAACGATGGTTCAGCAACAACCCTTGACTTTAGAGAAATGGCCCCTTCAAAGGCACATAAAGATATGTACCTAGATGAGAACGGAGATGCTATTTCAGAACTTAGTAGAGCTGGCCATTTAGCTGCTGGTGTACCGGGAAGTGTTGCAGGAATGTGGGAAGCCTTTCTCAAATATTCTGCATTGAAAGACTGGAAAATGCTTATCCAACCATCAGTTGATTTGGCTAATAAAGGGTTTCGAATCACGGAAGCTCAGGCAAAGAAATTCAATAGTAGAAAAGAAGTATTCAAACAATACAATACTTCTCCGAATCCATATAACGATGATAAAATCTGGAAACCTGGAGACAAATTGGTACAAAAAGACCTGGGCAAAACGATGGCTGCAATCAGAGATAATGGTAGAGCTGGATTCTATCAAGGCTGGGTCGCAGATAAAATTGTAGAAGAAATGGAGAGAGGCAATGGCATAATTTCACATGACGACTTAAAAAATTACAAAGCAGTTTGGCGCGAACCTCTTATTGGTGAGTACAAAGACTTGAAAATCATATCTATGCCTCCCCCATCAAGTGGTGGTGTGTTTCTTATCCAAATGTTAGATATGGTCGAACCGTATCCGCTAGCGAGTTATGGTCTGCAATCAACAGAAGCAATCCATTTAATCGTAGAATCAGAAAGACGTGCATATGCCGATAGAGCAACACACCTAGGAGATATGGACTTTTACCCAGTTCCTATTCATGAGTTACTAGATCAATCCTACATTCGAGAAAGAATGGCAAACTTTGATCCCGATAAAGCAACAGTGAGCGATGATGTTTTGGCAGGTGAATTTGCGGAAAGTGAGCAAACCACACATTTTAGCATTGTTGATGATCAGGGCAATGCTGTATCGATAACAACTACGATTAATACTGCTTACGGCAATAAAGTTGTAGTAGGTGGAGCAGGATTTTTCCTTAATAACGAAATGGATGATTTTAGTGCTAAACCAGGAGTACCAAATTTCTTTGGTCTTCTAGGAGCTGAAGCCAACAAAATAGAGCCAGGAAAACGCATGTTGAGTTCTATGACACCAACCATTGTGGAGAAAGATGGTGCATTAAAGTTAGTGGTAGGCACTCCTGGGGGTTCAACAATTATCACCTCTGTATACCAAACTATCTTGAATATTTTCGAGTTTGGATTGAATCCGACGCAGGCTGTCCAACAAGCAAGATTTCACCATCAATGGAAACCTAATCTTATCTTTCACGAAGCAGATTGCATCACAGAAGAAGTAAAGACTTCGCTAATAGATAAAGGACATGAACTCAAAGATCGTGGCTCTATCGGAAGAGTTGAAGTGATTTATGTCAATGACAATGGCACCTTAGAAGTAGTTGCAGACAGAAGAGGTGACGATCATGCTATGGGATACTAATTACTTCTTCAACTATGTAAGATGCGATAGACCAATTCTCGTAGCAGCTTTTCTTCTGTCGTTTGACGATTATCTACACCTTTGCGTCGTAGGTCAAATCGCTTTAGCAATTGAAAAATTTCTGAAAACTGAGTGCTCGAAAAAGATTTTGAGGAGTGACGTAGATCTTTGATGAAATATGGGTTAATTCTTAATTTGCCCGCTAGTTCAGAATCAGATACTTGTTGATTTTGAGCGACAACGAACAATTGAGAGAAGTAACGAAAAAGAGATGAAGTGATTGCTGGTACTGGATTGTTCTTGATATTGTTTGCCATGTTGTCAACAATCCTTAATGCCTTCCCAATTTGTTTAGCACCTATTGCCTTTTGTAATTCAAATACATTATACTCCTTGCTGATTCCGATTTTATCCTGAATCAACTGTTCTGTCAATTCTGATCCTGACTGAAGGTTTATCGTTGCTTTGCTGACTTCATTATCTATTTTTTGAAGGTCGTTGCCTAAATATTCGGCAAGCAATTGGCTTGACTTTGTGGATATGGAAAAGCCTTTATTACGCACAAAATCAGAAATCCATTCTGCAAGTTTATAGTCTTTTATTTTGCTTGCTTCAAAATAAACAGATTGTTTTTTGAGTGTTTTGAAGATTGATTTTCTTCCATCAGGCTTTTTGTGTTTGTAAGAGATAAAGAGTGATGTTTGAGGAGCAGGCTGTTGAATATAGGTCTCCAATTGAACGAAGTCTCTCATGGACTGAGCTTCTTTCAAGATAACGATCCGATTGGATGCCATCATTGGAAACTGGCGGGCATTATCTACAACCTGCTTAAAGTTTACTTCTTTACCATACAAAACGATTTGATTAAAGGCCTTCTCTCCTTCTTCAAGTATTTCTGTTTCTGCTACTTTAATGATTTTATCAATGTAGAATGCCTCTTCACCTCCAAGGAAGTAAATTGGAGACAGTTCTTTTTTTTGAAGTTGTTTGATGATTTGATCAGCAGTCATATTATAATAATGTAAATATAAAGACAATCAAATACTTCATGCTATTTAGGCTCCTTATTGTATAAAAAAGTTGTGTAGAAATTGTTGGTTTTCTTTACCAATGTAGGAGCAATCCTGACGTTCATTACATTCAGGTGGGGACGGAAGCAGAAAAGATGGATACACACAAAAGGATTTTTGGGTTTCGGTCAGACATATAAAAAAAGCCTTGTGATCAGATCACAAGGCTTTATATATTTTTATTAAGAACTAACTTCTTATAATTGGAATGCTGTTTCTCTTTGTCTGACTGCTACGATTCCAACAATCATAAACATAATTCCTAAGCACATCAATCCCCATTCTCCCATTGTAGGAATTGCTGGGTCGATAGGAGGATCACATTCTGTTCTAACTACAGTAAGTGGATTTGATAATTCGAAACATCCTCCCAAATCAGCTAGATTTGCTCCCTCTGCCAACACAGTAGATGCATCTGCATAACTAATATACCAAACTAAACAAGTACCAGGAAATACTCCTTCAAAGTCTATAGCTGCAGAATTTGGCGGCAAAGCTAAAATATTACTTTGATCATCTGTTACAATAACTCCAATATTAGCACCAGTTCCACCAGTAACTGTAATATCACCAGGCGCAAATGTATCAGGAAGCCCGTCTGTTACACAAAACTCAAATGGACCACCTCCTAGCACGGGAGCTTCAATGGCAGTTTCTCCTATGAAGTGCGTAAGACTGATTGGCAAACCAGCAGCATCCATTGCAGGAGCATAAGTAACTCCGTCTGCAGATGATGTGATTGCAGGGGCAGTGGGACTAGTGCTCCAACCAAAGTCACAAGGAGCAGCCGAAGCATCAGCTGCTAAACTAATCCAAACAGTTTCGCCAGCAGGAACACAAACATCAGCAAAATCAATAGTTAGACCTTCAGCTTCCGTAGTTCCTATTGGAATCATACCAGTAAGTATAGAAGTTGGGGTAATTAGCGTAGGACCTTGAATCATAGTTCCAGGAACACCTGCGTTATCATCAAAAATCCTGACTTCAAAATCTAAAGTACCACAAGGAGCAAGGGTAGCAGGATCTAGGAAAACCCCAGATATACATATATCATTGATAATTACACTACTAGTTGCTGTAAAAGGCACGGCTAAAAAATTAGACCCTCCTCCACAGAAGGTACAGTCAAGATCTGCCAGAAACAGACCTACAAAATCAGGATCATGCTCTGCAACTAAGTTGCCACTGATTGAGCAAAACATATCTGAGAATGGCGACTGAGCAGCATTCGCAGTAAGTCCTTGGACATTAGTGGGAAGCTGAAATGCATTCTGAGATGATAATTGTCCAGAGAATCCAAAGCAATATAGTACAATAGCTAAGGTAGGTAAGAATGTCTTCTTCATTTGTCTTTCGATTTTGCTCAAAAGTATACATTTAGAATAATTTATTTGTATTTAATTCATAAATAATACTTTATATAATATATTAAATAAATAAAATATACCATGGGACGTATCGCTCTTCGAGTATTCCTT
>CAYNMW010000028.1:0-31906 GCA_964398295.1 uncultured Saprospiraceae bacterium
GAAGGATCGTCCTTGTTCTCTCCATTCATCAATTCAACTTCTGCGACTTCCGTCCAGTAAAACGGGGTCACTTCTTTTTGTACATTTTCCCAATAAGCATCATCTGCATGTTTCAATATAGGACCAAGTGGTCTACGATTTACTCGAAGCAACGAATGATCAAAAAATTGCTCGTATGCATACACTCCTTTTGCAACCCCATTTTCTTCAACGTTTATAAAATCGTAAGCAGGCGTCATTATTCCATTATCTCTAAACAAGCTCAGCATTAACCATTCTGCCAAATGAGATCTTGCTGCGCTATTGTGAATGGAAAATGTTTGCATACCATTCCACTCTGCCCCGTTTTTTAGTTGGATTCGATAAGACCATTTGTCTTCTTGAAAGTGATCAATTAAATCTCCTTTTAATCGGAGCTTTATGGCTTTTGTCTCCTCTGCAATCCTTAAGGATGCATTCACCATATCATCAGCAGAACTAAAGAGCAATCCCCTATCCAATGCTTCCTGTCTCTTTTGTTCTATACGTTCGAAATTGATTGCTGGAATTTGTAATTCAAATTTTTGTGGTGTGAAGTTAGATGTATGTTTATTGTTCACTTCAACTGCTTTATCAGAACGGCTCCCAAACAAGAGAACCCCTAAAACCAAAAGGATCGCAGCGAAGAAGAGAAACTTTAATGGATTAGTAAAACGATATGTTCGTTCTTTAAGAATCATATCCGATACAACTTGAAACCAGCCAATAGAACGATAAATCCATAGAGTGCCCAAACAAATTTTGATGCCAACCAGGAAACCATACTGTCGTCAATAAGGGACCTCATCTTCTCATACTTCGATCGTTGATCATTACTGATATCTGGAAACTGAGTCTGAATGAGCGTTAATACTGCACTCTGTTGTTCATCCAGGTATCTCCTTTCTACTCCACTACCATCTGTATATCGATTTTCATTAATTTCTATTTCCAATTCAGTGAATTGATGAAATGGGAAGCGACTCAATCTTACATCATCAACTGATATAGTAATCAAGTCTCCTTGATCATCAGATAGATACCATCGTTGCCTTTGCTGGTGAAGTGACAATGATGTCTTTAATTTTTCAGCATCGATTTCGTATCTCGTTAATTCGTAGGCTAGACGTTCCCTTTCATTTTCATCAACATGTCCTAACAAGGGATGCCTGCTGTACATGTCTGTTCTGCTTGCTTCATCTGGCACATTAAATTTATATTCAAATTGCAAGTGACTTGTCAGATCGATTAGGCCTTTAAATTGGACTAGTTTCTTTTCTTGATTTTGCGACTGAATTCTTTCCCGATAGCGAAGACTGAGTTGTTGTCGAAGCAATTGATCGTTATCTGAATCAAAATATTCATCATTAAATTGCTCTATTGAAGTACGTGATGATCTATTTGAAAACAATGAATCAAGTACATGAATCAATTTTTCTGTGCTTGCTTTTTGTATGATGAATTTGCTTTCCTTCTCCAATCGTTGCTGTGAAAAAGAATTGATCTGCAAAGAAAAAATGAACCAAACCCAAAGGATCAATTTCATAGTCTATGGTGTGAAATTTCCTTGATCAATTAGAGAAAACTTTAGCGTTGGGTCTTTATCAAGCAATATGGTTTTTATATCACTTATTTGCTCCATTGTATCAAACTCTATATCATAGACGAGGTGTGTGGTTCCCTTTTCAGTGACTAGTCTTTTTAATTCTAATGCTGACACATTAGGCAACAATACTTCATTGATCGAAATTTCGGATAGTAGCTGGCTAGACAAATGTAGTACCATTTGTTTTTGTGTGGAAATCACAGATTTGGCTTTACCTAGATTCGTCAATATATGTAAAGCAATGATGAGCAGAAAAGCCAATATGGTAATCCCTGGCTGATTTGCTCCCATCCCCAGCCCGATACCGATGACCAAAAAAAGATATACCAACTCTTCAGGTTCTTTTATAGCGGCACGAAAACGAACAATGGATAAAGCCCCTACTAAACCAAGTGACAATGCAATGCTTGATTTTACGATGTAAATAATCAACATAGTGGTCAAAGCCAACAGCATAAAATTACCTGAGAATCTTGATCTGTTACCAACTACGCGACCAAATCGATTGTAATACCTGGATAATAACCAACTCAACAGTGCGGCTAGCAAAGCATTGAGAACAAACTGTCGATGGTCTAATACATCAATGCTGTAATCTCTTAGTATGTCAGTAAAATCCATCTATTCTATAAACTAATTGCTTATCAAATCTAATCTTCTTTTGGTGAAAAGAGCATTAGGAATGGAATAAAGTATGTAGTACTAATTGATGTGTTCAATTAAGTCCGAATCAACATTTGTTTCTTTCACAAGTAGTAGCTTAATCTCAAGCCGGCAAGAGGTACGGAGACCTTTGCCTCAGAAGTCAATGCAATCCTGTTATACAATCAGAACGCAGAGGTCACTATGAACTCGATAAACCACCGATAGGTTTGAAAACACCTATAATATTTCAGCAAGAAGGAAGGAATATCTTACGATTGAGTGTTAAAGTAGATTAACATTGAAAGTCCTATTTTTGGGTACTCCAGAATGTTGCTACTTTCCAGGTTTTTACTTCTTTCATTGCCAGTTTTCTTTCTTCCTCTTTTTCAATAATTTTTTGTTTCTCTTCTTCTGATAGATCCATCGAATCTTCAAAAACCAATTCAGGGATATCTTTATCATCCTGTATAAATCGATTCAATAGTTTTCCATTCGTACCAATAACAGCAGTCCATCTAGTATTATCAGGATATATCTCAACTTGAGGCACTTTCCTATTAGGTCCTTGGGCATAGATAGGATCGATCTGCGTAAAGACTTCTTGGTCTAAAATGGTAATAAAACTGGCTTCAACCCAATGATCAAAATCTGGAATTTTGTCTCCATTAAAATCCAGCTGCCAACCTACTCGTATTGGTTTGCCTTCTCTTATATAATCTATTAGAGTAGCCTTACTGCCATTAGTAACATTTCCATCAAAATCAGTTGCGAGTACAATGTCATATACCTGCGCTTGCATAGCACACCAAGAACACGTCATCATAAATAGGAATAAAATTTTCATCATTTAATTTTATCGTTATGTAATGCATCATAATATAAAGTATGTAACTGAAGCAATTTTATATTTTCAATGAACACCACCTTCTTTTCAATGAATGAAATAACACATCATCTTTATATAGCCTATATTCAGATAATGAAAGACATTGGAAGTATTGTGAAAAATACTTTTGCAAATAACCCTTGGATAGGACATGTCCTTTTTTGGTTAGTCTATTGGCTAGCACAGTCAATGCTAATGAGTGAGAACAAGGAAATTGATTTCTACTTAGCCAAAAATCTGGCTATGGTTAGTATTCAAATTTTACTTGTGTATGTTAATCTATATGTACTTATCCCTTTTTTGTTTCTGAAAAACAGAGGGCATTTTTATGTCCTTATCTGCATAGTGTTAATCTACATTTGTTATACCTATTCCTTTCGCTGGTTTGAAATTGTATTAGCATGGATACATCAATTGATTCCAAATGTCTTTCCGCTGAAATTCCCAGATGTCATGCATCAATTCAATTATAATTTTTGGCAAGTATTTTCGGGATCAGTTCCATACTCCTTAGCATTGGTTTGTAGTACAGCTTATCACTTATTAAAATCCAACCAACAAAAAGAACAGGAAAAAGCCTGGTTAGCATTAGAAAAAAATACTACCGAGTTACAATTTTTGAAATCTCAGATCAGTCCACATTTCTTATTTAACTCTTTAAATAACTTGCATTATTTAATAGGGAAAGATCAGGATTTATCAAAAAAATACACCTTAAAACTATCTGAAATTTTGCGCTACATTGTCTATGAAGCAAAGGAAGACACTGTACCGCTCAAAGCAGAAATGAATCATATAAATGCATATATCGATCTGATCAAATTGAGTATTGAACAGCCCGATCAGATTACGTTTATACAAACTGGGAATTACGATTCATCTACTATCGGACCTCTTATCTTGTTGTCTGTCATTGAAAATGGAATCAAACATAGTGGGATTAAATATGCTAAACATGCCAAAATTAATATATCGATAGAGCTCACTAATCAAGAACTATTCTTAGAAATGAAAAATACAATTGATCAACATGTAGAAGAAGCCTCAATTAAATCTGATAGTCTCCAAAATTTGAAGAAACGACTAGACTTACTTTATCCTAACAAACATTCATTTGATTTAAACCTCGAAAAAAATGAAGCCATATCCACATTACATATTCAATTGAAATGAATAGAATAAACTGCATCATTATTGAAGACGAGTATTTAGCAAGAGCAAAATTGAGACAATATATTACTCAATGTTCAGAGCTGAATCTATTAGGCGCTTTCACTACAGTAGCTGAAACAATTGAATCCAAAACAATTGATCAATGTGGGCTTTTCTTTTTAGATATAAATTTACCAGGTATCAACGGATTAGAATTTGCGAAAAATTTATCACAAAACAGTAGTGTGATTTTTACAACTGCTTATTCAGAATTTGCTGTTGAAGGATTCAATTTGAATGCGGTAGATTATTTATTAAAACCGATAGAATTTGATCGTTTTAAAATTGCTGTTACAAAAGCAATAAATAAACAGGTCTTACAACAACAAGAAGAAGGTAAATATATTTTACTGAAGCAAGCCAGAGAATTGATTCGCTGCAACCTCAATGAAGTCTACTACATCAAAGGGATGCAAGAATATTTATACTGGAAAACAACTTCAGGGAAGATCATCACATTAGGATCACTTGCAGTATATGCTGAAAAATTAAAACCTCATCAATTCATACGCATCCACAAATCTTACATTGTCAATCTCAATAAAGTAGACACTATTTCAACCAAAACAGTCACCATCAATAAAGAAGAACTCCCTATTGGCAATACTTTTGCGAAAAGCTTTAGAATTTCCTATAAAAATGCTTTTGACGAATAATTTAGAAGCGTTTACTTAAACTCAACTTGTTGTTTGACAGTAGGATTCAGTTTTGTTCCTTCAACTTCAACAGTGGCTTCAACACGAAAACTTGAATCTACTTTCTTCAAGTATTTGGCAAGTTTGACAAGTCCTTTAGAGACAAAATTGGAGTCCTCCATTTGATCCATTTCAGATTTTAAAAATGAAAAATCAAATTCGAAGTCGATTAACTTTTCTTCATCTTTTTGTATCACTATTGGACCGGGGATATAAGTCTCTCCTAAAGTGTACTCGTCAATCAAACGATTATCTTTTCTACCACGAGCATACTTCTCGATTAAGGTAAGTTTGATTCCCTTTACTTTTTGTTCGCTTAAAGATTCAAGTTGGACTTTACCATTGATATTTGCTGATTTTTTTACAATGGCAGCAGGTAGTAATAGCTTAACCTTTACACCTTCAATGCCTAATATATTTTTGAGTTTACCTAACATAGTATGATTAGAACATAAAAGTACGCTAAAGAAGTTTATTTATTAGTCGAAAGAATGAAGGAGATGGTCGAATTCGATGCATTCAATGGCGGGAGTAGCAAACCCATCGGGCCCAAAGGGGTAACATTTTTCTAAGAATGGGTTTTAACCCATTCCACATCACACATTATACATCACACAAATCGCTTATGCCAACTGTCCTTCAACGGTTTCAACCACGATTGTTCAAAATCTTCTTTTGTTTTAACAAGGTGATCAAAGACCATTGTCTCTTCTGTTATTTTACCATCAGCAAATGCTTGTTTGAATGCTGGAGCCTTGAGACTGATGACATTATTGTCATTATCCAAATAGCTAAATAGCATTCGATTAAAAAAGTCTACCTGATAGTGTTTGCCTAATTCCTGCACAAAGTGAACCGAACTGTCAATAGAACAACCGCTTGCAGAGGTCATCGTTTCATCGACAAACAATGTCAAAAACTGGTTATGAAATACATTGCCATGAGACTTTAATGCTTGGTTATGCGCTGTCCAAGACGTTATGAATCGACTTAGATGATGGTTAATTTCTTGTTGTTGTTTATCTGAAAACACGGAATCACTTGGATAAATCCAAACACGTGCCTGTCCATCTAATTCGTTTAAATCAGTCTGCATTACCAGTTATTTGATTGCACAATCATTTCAGATATATCATATACCATTACTTCTTCCTGTTTTTCCTTTGCTTTCACACCATCTGAGATCATCGTCAGACAGAAAGGACAATTGACAGCAATTGCTTTGGCTCCTGTCTCCAATGCTTCTTCTATCCGTTCGATGTTGATCCGTTTGTCTCCTGGTTCATCTTCTTTAAACATTTGTGCTCCACCGGCACCACAGCACAAGCCCTTTTCTTTGGCTCTCGGCATCTCGACCAAGTTGCTTTCTAGTCCAGCCAATAACTGACGAGGAGCTTCATATACCCCATTTACTCTTCCCAAATAGCAAGAGTCATGGTAGGTAATTTTTTGGCCTTTGAAGTCACCACCCTCAATCGTCAATCGACCTTCATCAACCAACTGTTGTATTAACTGTGTATGATGAACAACCTCATATATGCCACCCAATGCAGGATATTCATTCTTCAACGTATTGAGACAATGCGGGCAGGTCGTCACAATCTTTTTCACATTGTACATCTTCAACACTTCAATATTTTGAAGGGCACTCATTTGAAAAACAAATTCATTACCAGCACGTCTTGCTGGGTCTCCTGTACATGCTTCTTCATTACCAAGAATGGCAAACTTAATGTCTGCATGGTGGAGAATTTTGGAAAATGCTATGGTTACCTTTTGTGCACGAGCATCAAAACTACCAGCACAGCCAACCCAGAATAAAATTTCTGGTTCTTCACTTTGTGCAGCCATCTCGGCCATTGTAAAAATTTTAAAATTCATTTACATTAATGTTGAACCTGCCTGCCGGCAGGCAGGTTTTGAATGTTTCTCTACTCTGCTTGTCCTGCCTCAGAAAAATCTTTGGCCCACTTTTCTCGTTCGTCTGGGATTTGCCAAACGGCTCCGCTATTTTCTATACTTGTGAACATTGGTAACCAGTCTCCAGGTCCGGCTGATTCTGTTAATATCTCGTATCGCCTCAGGGCAAGTATTGGATTCAATGGATTGATCATAACCGGACAAGCTTCTACACAGGCATTACATGTAGTGCATGCGTGGACTTCTTCTCGTGTAATGTAATCGAATAAATTTTTGCCGTCATCATAATTGTCAGCAGTTAACTTAGCACCATTTGTCTGATCTGCTTCTGATAAATATTTAGGAGATCCCGAGTCTATGTTTGTACCTACTTCTTCCATACGATCACGTATGTCCATCAATACCTTACGAGGTGATAATTTTTTACCAGTCACATTTGCTGGACACACAGAAGTACATCTGCCACACTCGGTACACGTATAGGCGTCAAGTAATGTTTTCCATGGCAGATCAAATATATCTTTAGCTCCAAACTCTGGAAGCTCAGCATCCATTGGTGGCATTTCTGACTCTGGGATTAAGCCCATCATTGACTTCACTTCATTCATTACTGCAGGCATATTATCCATTTCACCCCTACTCTGTTGCGGAGCAAAATAGACATTGGGAAATGCAAAAAAGATATGTAGATGTTTCGATCTTGGAATGTAATACAAGAAACCTAGCACGACCAAAAAGTGCAACCACCATCCTGACCGTTCTAAAAAGACTAGCATGTCTTTGCCAAATCCATCTAAGAACAGTGGACCCATTATACTACTTACGGGTAAAAACCCTGTACTTGGATAATGAGCAGGATCTATCTTTTGCAGCATCACATCAGCTCCATTCATAGTGAAGATCCCTATCAGTAACAAAATTTCCAATCCTAAAATGATGTTGGCGTCCATTGTAGGCCAGCCTTTCATTTCTGGTTTGTGCAATCGTGGTAAGCGGATAATATTTCTCCTAATCAAGAAAACGACTGTTCCGACAAACGCTAGCACAGATAGTATCTCAATTGATCCTACTATCACGGTATATAACCAACCTAAGTAGGGAGCAAAAAATCGATGAACGCCAAATAAGCCATCTATGATTATTTCGATGAATTCAATCTGAGTGAAAAGAAAGGCAACGTATATAAATCCATGCATGACAGCAGGGACGATCCGTTTGAACATTTTCTTTTGACCTAGGGCTACAAGAATGACATTTTTCCAACGATTGCCTTCGTTTCCAGAAGCATCATAAGCTTTACCTAGCTTAATGTTTCTAATGATGAATGAAAACTGCTTAACCGCAAAGTATATGCTCAGAACGAGCAAGAAAATGAAAGCTATCTGTGAAAAGCTCATAAAGGCTTATAAATTTGTTCAATATTAGAGAATATCTGATTTAATTTCACTTTAGGTCAAATTTTTCCTTGTACTATTATGAAAATACTTGATTCCAAACAAATTCAGCAAAAAATAATCCGTATTGCCATCGAAATTCTAGAAAAGAACTTCAAAGAGAAAGAAATCATTCTTGCTGGCATCAATAAGAACGGTATGGGATTCGCTAAGAAATTGCATAAAGAGCTAACAGCAAAATCAGTTATGAATTTTGAGTTTTGCCAAATTCAACTTGATCCTGCTGATCCCGTTTCTTCTCCTATTACCTTAAGCATGTCGGATAACGAGTTGAAAGGGAAAACCATCATTATCATAGATGATGTTGCAAATACAGGACGAACTATCTTTTACGCATTTAAGCCATTTCTGGAGATATTGCCCAAAAAAGTTGAACTTGCAGTACTGGTTGATCGAAAGCACAAGTCTTTTCCGGTCAGACCTGATTATGTCGGTTTATCCTTAGCGACAACTGCAAAAGAAAATATCGATGTCCAGATATTGAATAGTAAGAAAATGGAAGTACAATTAGTTTGAAACAAAAATAACTTATGATTACTCAATCACTACTCGCAGAACTTCAATTCGAAGCAGGCAACACACGTAAATTATTTGATGCCATACCAGATGATGTTTTGACATATAAGCCAAATGACTTCAACTGGACCATTGCAGAGCTCGCTTCGCATACAGCAGAAGTGTACAACTGGTGGCCAGTTACATTACAAGAGAATGTACTTGATCTGGAGCAATATAAATACGACAAAGGAGATATAACCAGCATGACCAATATCAAAGCTAAGCTTGAAGAAAATATTTCAACAGCCATTGAGAGTTTGACAGGCTATCCAGATGAAAAGTATATGGAAATGTGGTCAATGAAAATGGGCGAAAAAGAAGTCATGCCTCCAGCACCTCGTATCCAGGTTATCCGCGGATTTTTAATGAATCACTTATATCATCATCGTGGTGAATTGGTCGCTTTTTTAAGAGCTAATGGTAAGCCAGTACCTGGTTTGTATGGGCCTTCATATGAGGAGTCTATGGCAATGCATCAAAGCTAAGAACATCCTTCAATCACTCACATTCTTGCAAGTCAGCAAGGAATACAGCTGCAGGTTCAACTTGAAAATTAGCGTTTAATAACACTCATTGAAAAATGTAGCGAAGTATAGAGTAAGAATGAAATACAGAATTTTAAGCTGAATTTTTTCATTATTGAATTGCAATTGAAATCTATATTAATTAGGGCGATATAATCCATCTTCATAATCGATTGAAATTTGGTTTTGCAAATGGTCAAATTGAGTTCCGAATGGATCATTTCCAAATTTAAACCACCATATATATCGCATCGTCCCTGAGCCTTCAATCACATTATCTCTTATATTAGACATCATCGGCCATTCAAAGCCATTAGTTCCAGAATTAAAATCCATAACCACAAAGCCATAACTAGATCGAGTATCTCTCGTGTCGTCATTGTGAATGTATTTATTGCAATGAAGCTCTATATTATCCGCCTCTAAATCACCAGGAAAAGTATGTGTTTGTATTTGCATGAAGAAAGATTCTGATACAGGATTTGTGTTATCCGTAATCGCAAGATTATTTGTCCATCTCAAATTTGATACACCATGACTATCATAATGACATCTAGTGACACGTACGCCGAGTTCGCCATTTAAATCCTTCCAATGATTGACATTAGAATGGGCATCTATTCCTCCAGATTGGGCTTTTATTATTCTTTTACCTGCATTCATACCGACATTAGCCATAAAGGCTAATCTAAATCCCAATTGATATTGATTGTCTACATCAAAACCCTGAGCTACGAATGCATCAGCATCGTCTCCTCTACCCTGTGCCTGCAGATTTTCAAAATAATTACTGGCGATTATACCTCCTTTTGGATTCACACCTATATTAGACGAAGCAACCCATATGCCTCTAATTGAGGAATTTTCATCTGGATCCGAAACTGCAATTCCATGTACAAATTCATTGTTTACAATGTAGACGTCGTCAGTACCTTCGTATAGTCTTAGCATGACACCAAAACTATTTGAATTGTTATATAAATTTCTGACACTACTCTCTACAAAAGCAAATCTATCCCCAGTATGGACCACTTCTATTCCTATTCGATAAGCTTTATTTTCAAAGTCTAAGTGCACTCTTAAGAATGTGACATCTGGAGCTGCAACCAATATGGCTCTATATGCTGAATTCACCGATGGTTTGAATGTCATGTTTCTCAAGGTGACTCCAGCTTCATCTATTCTTGGATCGTTTATCAGAAAGGTAGCACCTCCACCATCAACTACACCGCCTTGGCCAGCTTGCGAAATAGCATTTTCAATAAGCTGGGTATCATCACCACCAGAAGGAGTAAGGTTAACTATGGTTCCAGCTATTGCTGGTTCGGCAATAGCAACAATAGATTGAGCAGTATGATCCTGATCCCAGAAACTGACATCGGGATTCTGTCTGAGAAATTCAGCCAGATATTCATTTGCAGTTACCAGGCACATCCAGTCTTCTGCGTTAGCTGCAATCTGCGCGTAGTCAGTGCCATTGCCCAGAGGCATTCCACCTCCACCATTATTGCTGCTCTGAGAAGTAAATGAGCATATCGTTTGACCGATAAGTTCATTTGCAGCATTCAGAAAATCGACTGTTATCCAAAAGGTGGTACCATCCGTAGGATAATTATCAATGAGCATATTGATATTTGCAGTAGAGACAAAATTAAAGTCCGATTGTAAAGGTTGAGTTCCCACTTTCAGTTCATACAGAACAGCCTCTGTCACAGTGCCGCAGGTAAAATTCATTGAACTGCAAGTGGCATTGATAATGTCTACTACTGATATACCATTCTCATCAATCTCTCCACAACTATTCGGTGAGTTGATATAGAAGCCAGACGCTTGTTCAGATGAGCACATTGGCCGCCATTGAGTACCATTATAGCACTCTAGACAATCAAGATCTGTATTGTAAATACACAATCCTTCTACAGGATTGGATGGCTTTAAGGAATCTGGATATCTGGCAAATAAGATACCTTCTTGTTGTACTTCAGATTCTGTAATCTGTGAAAAACAAAATGTTGTACACAGGATGAGAATGCCGAAACCTAATGTTGCGATTTTAAGCATAGGGGTATGTATTTATTTAGGTTAGGGTCAAACTAAGATAGGTAAATGATAATTCTTTCAGGATAAAAATGTTTAGAAATTTCAATACTGAAATAACACCTCAAAACAAATTTATTGCTTCGACCAAAGAACCATTCGTATACATTTTATGAAATTCCAGAGCAATCTCCTCTCCCCTTTTAGCCACCTCATACCAATTCGAGATCCGTTTACTTTTCTGCTCGAAATAAATTTCAAAATCTTTGCGATCTGGTATTTTCTGATCTGGTAAAGAAGCCACAAACTCAGCAGAAGGATACACCATAATCATATTGTCTGTTGCTCTTTTATCAACCTTGCGCCAAGGTGTAAACTTATCAAACCATCCCGGAATAATACGATTTGAAAAGTGAGGATAAAAGACTAAACCAGATGAGGAATATTGCAGTCCAATATGATAATCAACGAGTGCGCCATCCCATAGCATCTGTGGTGGATTGGTAATAGTCGTCACCGGTTCCATCAACATAGGAATAGTGCCAGTAGCTCGAAGCGCTTCGATGAGATTATCCTTTGAAAACGTGTTGTATTCTGTTTTTATCTTATCAAGGATATTAAACAAGTTCTTTGCTCTATCATTGTTAGAAAATACGACCCTGTCTAACTCTCCACTTAGCCGATTACGCGAAAGCAAATTTTTCAGAACAATTTTAGCAAATTGAGGCTTGTAGGCGGAGCCAGCTTTGTAAGCAAAAGAGGATTGAGAAGTGATGACATGAAGAAATTTGTTTACTGGATCTAATAGTTCGTTGTTTCCATTTTCACCTAAACTATATTCCAAAATTTCTTTCATCTTTTGAGACACCTCTTGACCTGTTGGCCATACAGGATATGACTGCTCCACATAACTTTCTAAAAATCGATCTAGTGTTTCGATAGGCTTATTAACTGCATAACACATCATTCGCCAGGCACCTGCTGAGGCTCCTACCAAATCAATTGGAGTAGTTCTGTTGTGGAACCAATGACGCAACAGGTATTTATCGAAGGCATGCAACACAATCCATTTTGGTCCTCCTGCAGCTGCCGGGATTACAGAGATATCTTCTGGTGACAATCCGTTTTCCTTAATGTGGGCCAAAGCGGTTTTTCCAGCTTTTATGTTGAATGATTTTGGCAAGTATTTTCGCTTGAATTATGGATTCGAATTTACGATTATAGAATTGATCGAAGTTAACAGGATTCAATTAACTCTGTACTTCAAGGCACTAAAGTACCTTGGACTTAATAATCAATTTAAATACTAGTATATGGCCCGTGATTTATTAAGTCCAAGTGGTTTTAACCACTTGCAGATGAAAGATATGCCAACACATTCTTCTCAATACGATCTGTAATCGAACCGCCTATTCCTTTGTCAAATGCTTTTCCTGTTACTCGTTCGTAAAGCTTGATATATCGTTGACTTACAAGCTCCACAAATGAATCTGGCATCAAAGGCATGAGCTGCCCATCTTTGCCTTGAAAGCCATGTGACATCAACCATTCTCTCACAAATTCTTTGGACAATTGTTGTTGCTTTTCATCATTGGCTTGTCGGTCATTGTAGCCATCTAGGATGTAATATCTTGAACTATCAGGTGTGTGAATTTCATCGATTAAATAAACCTCACCATTGTGCATTCCAAACTCATATTTTGTATCAACTAAAATCAAGCCCTGTTCTTCAGCCATTTCTGTACCTCGCTTAAACAAGGCTAATGAGTACTCTTCCAATTGTGTATAAATCTCTTCGGTGACAATCGTTCTTTCAAGGATTTGTTCTCTTGATATATCCTCATCGTGTCCCTCTTCTGCCTTTGTAGCCGGAGTTATGATTGGGTTAGGAAATTTATCTGACTCTTTCATTCCTTCTGGCATTTGCACACCGCAGAGGATTCGTTTTCCAGAACTGTATTCACGCCACGAATGACCGGCCAGATAGCCTCTGACTACCATTTCCAAGCGTATCGGATCGCATTTGACTCCGACACTTATATTAGGATCAGGAACAGCGATCAACCAATTGGGGCATATATCTCTGGTTGCTTCCAGAAAATGGGCTGCTACACCATTTAAGACTTGACCTTTAAAGGGAATTGCTCTTGGTAAAATATGATCAAATGCAGAAATTCTATCTGTAACCGCAACGATAAGTGTATCATTCAGATCATAGACATCTCGTACTTTACCATGATAAACGGACTGCTGATTGGGGAATTGAAAATTGGTATCTGGAAGAGAATGTATCTCAGAATTATCGTGGCTCAAGTCTACATGTTTTTCACAAGGTTGCGATCGAAAAGAATGTCCTTCAATTCTTTAAGTGCTTTGTACTCGTCAGGCATTGTGTGTTTTACAGCTTCTTTGATTGCGAAGAATCCTCCTTTTTCAATACCAGGTACAACTTCCTTCATTGTTGCTTTTGCCAATTTGATGTCATGCTTAATCAATCCTCTAATGGATGGAATATTATGCCAGTCTCCTTGGACAGCTAAAGTAACTTGTTGACAACCATCATCATCTGTCACAGGATCTAGCTCAATGCAGTCTGGACACTTTTTAATGTTTGCTATCTGAGCTTCTGGAATTTTCCACACATCAGGATCATTTTCCAAGTCTGAATTGACCAGAAAAACTTCCAAACCTCTTTCGTGAAAACGGTAAATGACAACTCTTACAAAATCAAAAACACTCATAATGGTAAAGATATGATAAATAACGTTTTATTGTTATGCTTATTCTTCCAATTGCATGATCTCTTCTGCTAAAACATCCCATTTTTCATTTAGTTGTTTCAATTTGGATTTTTGGTTTGTATGCTGGTTCAACACTTCCTCTTTCTTATCGCTTGTATAAAAATCCTGCTCGCCCATTTTCAATTCCAATGCTGAAATGTTTTCTTCTGCTTTGGCAATATCTCTTTCAGCATACTTTAATTTTTTCTGCAACTCTTTTATTTTATTGTGATCAATAACTTTAGGCGCTGCTGCAGTCTTCTTTTTTTCTTGTTGTTTCTTTTCAACTTCTCTGAAATTTGCAGCTTGCCTTTTGTCGAGGAAGTAATCTATATCCCCAAGGAATGTATTTAATTTGCCATCTCTCATTTCGAGGGTCTTCTCTGTCAGATTTCTTAGGAAAAATCTATCGTGAGATACCACCAATAAAGTGCCTTCAAATTGTTGCAAGGCTTGTTGTAGGACAAGTTTGGATGCCATATCCAAGTGATTTGTCGGCTCATCCAAAATGATGAAATTGTATGGTTTGAGTAAAAGCTTAGCTAAACACAATCGGGTTTTTTCTCCACCAGATAATACTTTGACTTTCTTATCTACATCTTCACCTGAAAAAAGAAATGCACCAAGAATACTTCTAAGCCTTGGCCTCAATTCTGGGGGACAACCGTCCTGTAAGGTCTCCTCGACAGTGACTTCTCCATCCATAAAGGATGTTTGATCCTGATAAAATATACCTTGAGTCACATTGGTTCCCAGATCAAGATTACCTGATGTCGCATTAATTTTATTGGTGATGATCTTAACCAATGTAGATTTTCCTTGACCATTTTGTCCGACTAATGCAATCTTCTCACCTCTTAACATTTCAAGATCAATGTTATTGAAGACTTGCTTTTCGTCATATGCTTTTGACAAGCGCTCGCTCTTGACAACAACACCAGCTGATCTTGGTGGCTCTAGAAACTTGATTTTCATTTCTGCAGTCGATTCTTCTTCCCATTCAATCTTATCGATTTTGGCCAACTGCTTTTCCATTGACTGTGCCATAGATGTCTTGGTAGCCTTTGCTTTGAATCGATCAATTGTTCGCTGTTTTTGAACAATCATTTTTTGTTGATTCTGATATGCAGCTCTCATCAATTCATGACGTTCATCACGTTCTGTCTGGGCCTTGGAGAATGCATGATTGTAGACATGCAATTTTGCTTGAATCAACTCAATGGTCTTTTTGGTGGTATGGTCAAGAAAGTCTCTATCGTGAGAAATAATGACAAAAGAACCAGGATAATCCTTCAGGTAATTTTCAAACCAAATGATGGACTCTATATCCAAATAGTTGGTTGGCTCATCCAGCAACAGCAAATCAGGCGTCTCCAAAAGTATGCTGGCTAGTTCTACTCTCATTTGCCATCCTCCTGAGAATGTGGTGATGCCCTGAGTTAATTCGTGTTGTTTAAAACCTAGTCCTTTAAGTAGCTGTTCTGCTTTAGCTTTTATTTCATTAGGGTTGACATACATGATTTGCTCATTGAGCTCAGTCATTTGATTGACCAAATCCATGTATGCGTCGGATTCATAGTCCGTCCGCTCATTTAATTCAGATTGCAGATCTTCAATCCGTTTCTCTATCTGAAATAGGTGATCTTGTGAGGACACTACGATATCTATAATTGGTTTGTCCTCCTTCGACACACGTTCTTGTCTAAGGTGAGCAATTGAATAGCCATTGGGAATATCAATGCTACCCTGTCTCAATTCATACTCATTGGTTATTAACTTAAACAGAGTTGACTTCCCTGCTCCATTCCGACCGATGAGTCCGATCTTGTCCTTTCCTTTAATCGCAAAATTGAGGTTATCAAAGATGATTCGATCACCAAAACCAAAACTCACATTCTTAAGATGAATCATTAATTTAAATTAAAGCTATCTGGCATTTGAGAAATGACGCTGAAGGTGTTGCCTTTATTGATCAATGTCTGACTCCATAGTTCTTCGTGCTTTGATTGAAAAACATAGTTAGGATCAGGTTCATCAACAACCCAAGATCCAATTTCTATCTCATCATCTAGTTGACCTGATGTCCATCCTGAATACCCAACATAGAATCGAATGTCTTTTGGCTTTATCAATTCAGATTTGATCAGAAATTTTAATTTCTCGAAGCTTCCACCCCAGTAGATGCCTTTACCTATTTGAATACTGTCATCTAAAATGTCTCCACTTCTGTGGATGTAATGGATAGTATCGGTTGCAACTGGTCCTCCATAGTGAACATTTGCATCAAATTCTGGAAAATCTGCGATCAGCTCATTTACAGTCATCTGGATGGGTTTGTTGAGAATGAATCCCACAGTACCTTCATCAGGAGTGTGATCACAAAGAATGACAACAGATCGACGAAAATTGGGATCAAGCATGAAAGGCTCAGATACTAAAATGACTCCTCGATCCAACTTAATTCCTTTGGGATTCATAGGTCAAAAATACAGCTAATTTTTGTGTCAGTAAACAACAAATTGATAATTGTGCTAATTGCTATCTATCAAAGTCGTGATAGGCTCAATATATTGCTCATGGCGGTAATTGAAGTAAATAGCGCAGGAGTTTGGGCTCTTCGCAATTGTAAGAAACTAGACAAAAGCCTTCGTTTCAAAATCTCTGGATATTCTCCTGAGAAAGCCGGTTAGCGTTTTCCCATTTCCACCCAACTCTATGAATGAATCAGCACCATCAGCAATCATCTGCTGCATGATCTGAGTCCACTTAACTGGTGCCGTCAATTGCGCAAGGAGATTTGTCTTGATCTCTTCTGGATCTGTATGGGCTCTTCCAGTTACATTCTGGTAAACAGGGACCTCGGGCACATTAAACGATGTCTTTGCTATCTGAGCGGCTAAACGATCAGCTGCAGGTTGCATTAAGGGCGAATGAAATGCACCTCCCACATTTAAGATTACTGCTCTACGTGCGCCTTTCTCTTTCAGTGTTTCAACTGCATTTGTAATTCCTGATAGCGAGCCACTTATGACAAGTTGGCCTGGACAATTGTAATTTGCAGCTACAACGACATCTGAAATGGAATCACAGACCGACTCAACGATATTGTCTTCTAACCCGAGTATTGCTGCCATCGTTCCTTCAGTAGTTTCGCAAGCCTCTTGCATTGACTCTGCTCTTTCTTTTACTAGTAATAGCCCTTGTTCGAAGTTGATACAATTAGCCGCGACTAAAGCAGTAATTTCTCCTAAAGAATGACCTGCAACAGCTTGAAATTCAATGCTATCTCTATTTGCTGTTAAAGCTGCTATGGAGTGTGTAAATACAGCAGGCTGGGTAACATTTGTTTGCTTTAACTTCTCTTCTGGTCCTTCCAACATTAAAGTCTTTAGGTCAAATCCTAATATGTCTCCTGCTTGCTCAACGATCGCTTTTGCGGAGATAGAAATGTCTAATAATTCTTTGCCCATTCCAACAAATTGGGAACCCTGGCCAGGGAACAATGCTGCTTTCATAAACCTAAGGTATTAGCGTAATTTGGTGCCGATCAAATTGAGAAATTCATTTCGTGTCTCTACATTTTTGAATTCGCCTGTAAATGCAGATGTGGTTGTGACAGAATTTTGTTTTTGCACTCCCCTCATCATCATACACATGTGTGCTGCCTCCATAACAACTGCTACTCCGTGCGGATTTAAGGTATCCTGAATAGCATTCAACACTTCATGAGTCAATCGTTCTTGCACCTGAAGTCTTCGTGCATAGGCATCAACGACACGTGGTATTTTACTTAATCCGACGATGTATCCGTTGGGAATATAGGCAACATGTGCCTTGCCGTAAAATGGCAGAATATGATGTTCGCAGAGTGAGAATACCTCTATATCCTTTACAATAACCATCTCACTATAGTCCTCTTTGAACAAAGCACTTTTCAGTATCTCATTTGGATCAATATCATAGCCTTGCGTGAGAAATTGCATTGCTTTTGCTGCTCTCTCTGGTGTTTTCACCAAACCTTCTCTGTTTTTATTTTCGCCAACAAGATCCAGCACGTCAGAAAAGTTCGTTTTTAGTTTCTTAGTTATTGCTTCGTCATAAGACTCTATTTTATGATAACCCATGTCGTATTTTACGTTTTGAGACAAACAAAATTTTACTAGCTTTTGTTGCCAGAAATCTGCGCAAAAGTAACGGATTACTCTTGATTAAGTTCATGTTTGTACGATCATTTATTGATTGAGATTTATATTCACCATTCAGAATGTTCTACTTCTATCAGATATTTCTACATATGAGCAGGTTTATCCTTAGGATATTGTCCATATTTTCGTCTGGTACACAAGTAAAATTTCAAGCACGCACAACATTTGGCAAACCCGAAACAACCTTGCCAATACTTTGGTTTCATGCCTCCTCATATGGAGAATTTGAAGGCATCCTGCCTATCATAAAACAAGCTAAATCAGAGAATAGCTATTATATTTTATGCAGTTTTTTTTCAGACTCAGCGTATATCCCATTGAAAAGCCATCCTCTACTCGATCAAGTTGAGTATGCTCCTTTTGATTCTGCTAAAGATGTCAATCATTTTTTAGACATTTTTAACCCAGCCAAGTTGATCATATCTCAGAATGAGTATTGGCCACAGATGATCAACAGTTGTCTCAATCGAGGCATTCAAGTGCACTATATTGGTACGTATGTCCGCAAGAACCATTGGTGGTTGAATAACTTAACCAAAGGATTGACAGCTCCATTGAAAAATGTCTCAAGCATTCATTTGCAAGATGATCAGTCCTTTAGCCTCATGAAGCAAGCAGGTTTCACCAACATTCAACTTTCCGGCAATCCAAGAGTAGATCAAGTAATCGAAAACAAATTAGAAAATCGCAGTTATCCTATCATTCTAGAGTATTCTACCAGGAAGCCGCTATTAGTTTGTGGCAGCACTTTAGCAAAAGATGACAAACTACTAACAACCCTAGCTAAGAAAATGTCTGTAATGAATATGCTTATCATTCCACATGAACCTGACACTTTCGATTATACCCAATTAGATGACAATCAAGTCAATTGGATAAACTATTCTGAAATTGAGGAAAACATACCAGAACATATCCAACTGATCATTATGAATACAATAGGAGATTTGAAATACATCTATAGGTATGCTACACTCGCCTACATTGGCGGAGGTTTTGATGCTGGTGTACATAGTGTTTTAGAAGCTGCTGTATTTGAAATCCCCATGCTTACTGGACCAAACATTCAAAAATTCAAAAGTGCCATTGAACTCCAAGACCTTAATTGTTTGACTATAGTGAACAGTCAAACTGAATTAGAATCTTCAATAGCTAATGCTATAGATTTTGATTCTACACCTATCAAATCTACAATTCAAAGTTACCTTAATAACAATGCAGGTTCGAGCAAGCAAATCTGGGAATCCATTCGTTTGACATAAGTAATCGAACAGATTATTATAATGAGCTATAGGACAAATTAACGAATGATTCCAAATGATTTACTCTATTTTCGCATGAATCAATGAAGAGTAATTACTTAACTATGAAGCTAAAAACTATACTTATACACTGCTTCTTCTTAACAATAGCGTCATTTGCTTTTGGTCAAGGAGAAAATTTTTCACTTATCGTTGAATCACCAGCAAGTATTGCGGGCACTTATGATCTTTCTTCTACTGGAGATTTTGGTGCGCCGGATTGTGCTAGTGAAATCGCAGGTGAACTCGCTTCAGGTTCTGCAGGTAGTGATACTGAAGCCTGTAACAATTCCAGAGCAATTGGTTTGGATGTCGATGGCAGAATCGCATTAGTAGATAGAGGAAATTGCTCATTTATAGAAAAAGCACTTGTCGCACAAGATTTTGGAGCAATTGCAATTATTATTTGCAATAATGAACCAAGTGACAGCTTGCTTTTTTTAGGAGCTAGTGATGAGGATTTAGCTGAATTTAATATCGTGATTCCAACATTCTTTATGAGACAAGCGGATTGCAGTGTATTGAAAGGAGAAATATTTAACAATGTCACAGTACGCACAGAGCGACTTGACATTGGGTTTTTCGACATTAATGCAAATGATGAGGTACTATGGAGTGAGGACTTTACTGGAGGGTTGAATGGATGGACTCCTGAGGGAATTCTATGTGGCGAAGGTGCAAGTCCAGATGGTGCATTATGGGAATGGCGAGATGGAGGTGTTCTGTCAAATGGACTTTTCTCTAGTCCACTCGCAGAAATGGTGTCAACTACACCTTGTGATGGATTCATAGTGTTTGACTCCGACTTTTTGGATAGTCGTGGAGAAGCGTTAGGAGCAGGTGTATGTCCTGTATTCCAGGAAGGAATTATTACATCACCGGAAATTGATCTGGCAGCTTTTGGTGGAGGAAATGGTGCAATTGGCATTAAATTCTCGCAGACAGGAAGACCATTTGATGCTTTTTTCGTTGTTGAGTGGAGCACAGATGGTGGACAAACTTGGGATGAAAGAGAGATCAATGATGAACAAGAAGTAAATATTCTATTTGGTGGCATACAACGTTTTCCGCTTTCTGGTGTAACTGGAAATGATAATTTATTGATCCGATTTAGATTTGTAAGAGATTATTATGCATGGGGTATTGATGATGTCCAAATCATCAGGTTCGAAGGAGTAAATGCTCAAATAGAAAATACGTTTTATCCCCCATTATCATTTGCATTCCCCATAACTCATGCCGATGCAGATACCTTTTCATTCGCTACTGATGTTATCAATATTGGTGCAGAGCCTATAGATGTACAACTCAATGTTGATGTATCAAAACTACTGGGCGGTGGAGGACGCAACTTGGTGTATCAGGATTCAACAATTGAAAGTGGCATAGGGCCAGGTGACACTTCAAACATCATTATTCCCAGATTATGGGTGCCTAATGAAATTGATACTGGTTCATACGTCATGGATTATAATCTTTCTGTACTTAATGATGAAGATCAGGATTTAACTGATAATTCGGAGAGCTTCTTTTTCGTCGTTTCAGAAAATTTATATGCGAAAGCTCTTGGTATTGATCGAACTGCATTCCAATATAGAGGTGCCGATGAAGAATGGGGAATCGCAGCTCAGTTCCCTACTGCCAATGGCGTTGGAAATTTTAAAGCTGAAGCTATTCAATTTGGTGTATTTATACCCGAGCAGGCAACCCTTCAAAATTTCATCGCTGAAGTTGGATTATTAAAAATGGTCAATACCAGTCCGGGCTTTTTTCCAGCAGATTTTGATAGAAACAATGCAAGTTTATTTAACCACCCCAATCTTGAAATCGTTTTCGCAGATACACATGTCTTCAGTGAAGTAGGAAATGAAGGTGGTACTGCCGAATTTGTAACTATAGATTTAACAGATCGAGGCATCGACGATTTAGAACCTGGCACCAGGTATTTTGTTGCAATTTTCTTTGACGATAATGTTACAAGTGAAGTAGGCATTGCAAATCAAAATCTAGCACTTATTGCAGACGATGCAGTCCAAATGTCAGGAACATATGTGTACTTGCCAGAACGAGCTCCTTCTTGGTTTACTGGAATCTCGGGCATAACCCCAGCTCCAGAGGTCGTCTTACAAATAGGATTGACTTCTCCTGTAGATGAAGTACCGTTACCAGAACAGACATTCAAGGCATATCCAAATCCTGCTTCCGACTTCATCACTGCAGAGTTGTCATTTGATGAACCTACAAATGTTAGCATCATAATCGCCAATATCGAGGGAAGAATTCTTAAGGTACAAGAAGAACAAAGAGTTACAAACAGATCTATTCCTTTGGATGTCAAGTCTATGCCTAATGGTTCATATCTGATACGGGTTATGACGAATGAAGGAACGAAAACAAGACAGGTAATTGTGCAGCACTAAGTTGTTCAATAAAAATATCAATTCTAAAAAGCCGAAGCGACTACGTTTCGGTTTTTTTATTCTCTTGATTCAAGTCCAAGTTCTTTTCCTTTTTTCAACATGAATAGTTTGGCATCGGCAAACGAATTGGGAATTTCACCGTCCAGAATTGCTTCTCTTATCGCATCTTTTACTACACCAACTTCACGACAAGGCGTCAAATTAAAGGTCTCCATGATCATCTCTCCACTAATGGGAGGTTGCCAATTGCGTATGCGATCCTTCTCTTCTACTTCAACTAATTTCTGTTTGACAAGCTCGTAGTTCTTTTTAATTCGCGCTACCTTATTTTCATTTTTTGAAGTGATATCGGCATTACATAATATCAGCAAATCGTCAATGTCTTCTCCTGCGTCAAATAATAGCCTACGGATAGCAGAATCTGTAATATCCTCCTTTGTTAGGCTAATGGGTCGTAAATGAAGTCTTACTAGTTTTTGTACATACTTCATTTTCAGGTCAAGTGGCAAGCGCATTCTCTTAAAGATTTTGGGCACCCATCTGGCACCCACAACTTCGTGACCATGGAAGGTCCAGCCATGATTCGGTTCAAATCGTTTGGTTGGTGGCTTCGCAATGTCATGAAGCAAAGCAGCCCATAACAACCAAAGATTTGATGATTTCCTGGCAACATTATCAACTACCTGCAAGGTGTGATAAAAATTGTCTTTATGTCCTTTACCATCACGGTATTCTACCCCATGCAAGGCAGCAAGCTCAGGAAGGACCAACTCCAATAATTTTGTATCAAACAATAATTCCAAACCAATGGAAGGTTTATCAGACAACAAGATCTTATTGAATTCTGTGGTTATGCGTTCATTGGACACAATGCCTATTCTGAACCTATACTTTTCAATCGATTCGAGTGTTTCGGGATGTATGACAAATCCAAGCTGGGCTGCAAATCTGATTGCTCTCATCATTCGCAAAGGATCATCAGAAAATGTTTTGCCTGGTTCTAGTGGAGTCTGTATGTTCTTTTTCTCTATGTCATAGATTCCTCCAAAAGGATCAATGATGTGACCAAAATCAGCAGTGTTTAGAGAAACAGCCATTGCATTGATTGTAAAATCTCGTCTATTTTGATCATCTTCCAGGCTACCCTCTTCTACGACTGGTTTGCGCGAATTGTGGTTGTATGATTCTTTACGAGCACCTACAAATTCGATTTCCAGATCTTTGTGTTTGATCATTGCTGTGCCAAATCTTCTATAGACTGCAATCCTAGGTATAGGTCTCAATTTGGCTGCCAAAGCCTCTGCAAGTCTAATCCCACTCCCTACGCATACGATATCAATGTCTTTTGATTCTCGGCCCATAATTCTATCACGTACATAGCCACCAACGACATAGGTAGGATATCCGAGTTCCTCTGCAGTGATTGAAATCAGTTCAAAAATCTTCCTTTCGTAGGGCTTGATATTAAATACCATTTATATCAAACTTAGTTCTGTTGCATAACTTTCGCGAATCAGATCCAAGGTATCAAAAAGAACAGTTGGATCAAGTTCTGTTACCAGCTTACTTCTGAAATATTTGATGTTCCTAAGGCCCTTGAAATAATTCGTGTAATGACGTCTCATCTCCAATATTCCCAGACGTTCACCTTTCCATTCAATGCTGTGTGTCAAGTGCTGTTTTGCTGCATCAACTCGTTCCTGAATGGTTGGTGGATCAATTATTTCTCCTGTTTCGACAAAGGCTTTTATCTCTCTAAAAATCCAGGGATTACCAATACAGGCCCTTCCTATCATGATGCCATCGACACCGTATCTGTTTTTATATTCTACAGCTTTTTGTGGCGAATTAATGTCACCATTTCCAAAAATAGGAATATGTACTCTCGGATTTTCTTTGATTCTACCAATCAAGGTCCAATCTGCTTCACCCTTATACATTTGCTTACGGGTGCGTCCATGTATACTGAGTGCCTTGATCCCAACATCTTGCAAACGCTCAGCAACTTCTTCGATGTATAAAGTCTTATCATCCCATCCCAATCTTGTTTTAACAGTAACTGGCAATGAAGTAGATTTCACAATCTCATCAGTCAATTTGACCATCCTGTCTATGTCCTGCAAAATACCAGCACCTGCCATTTTGCAGACAACTTTTTTGACAGGGCAACCGTAATTGATATCCAGCACTTCAGGCTGTGCTTCTTCCACTATCTCAGCAGCCCGCTTCATCGAGTCGATGTTTGCACCAAAAATTTGGATTCCTATTGGTCGTTCTTCTTCATAGATATCAAGCTTTTGCACACTTTTGGTTGCATCACGAATCAAGCCTTCTACTGATATAAACTCCGTGTACATCATATCACATCCGTTATCCTTGCACAGCGCACGAAACGGAGGATCACTCACATCCTCCATGGGTGCAAGCAAAAGTGGAAAATCACCAAGGTCTATATCAGCTATTTTTGTCATTTACTTTTTCTTTTAACGACAGGTACATCTTTGACTACCATTTGTATGGTATTACTCAGTCGCTCTTCAAACAACACAATCTTACCCTTTTTGAGTTCATCAACAACTTGCTGATTAAAGTGGCGTACCGTAATCAATTCCTGTCCTCGATCAACCACAACTTTAAATTCATCAGCCAGATCCTCCTTGAGTTTATTCAATTTTTGAATATCCTCATGCGTGCAAACTGTGAAACTTATCGCAGTATTTCTCATCATATTCACTTTGATGCGATGCTTCGTGAATAAGTTAAACAATTTACTGAGGTGATGTTCAGCAACAAAAGAAAAATCTTTTGTTGAAAAATGGATCAATGCCTGATTATCTTCAACGACAATGACTGGCGGATAGTTAAGTTCCACCTCGTCAGATATAATCGTACCATCACCGTCAGGATCAATGAAAGATCTGACGTGTAAAGGAATACTTTTATTCTGAATAGGTTTTATCGTTTTAGGGTGAATCACTTTTGCCCCATAATAGGTCATCTCAATTGCTTCTCCATAAGATAGTCTGTCAATTTTTGTCAAGTTGCTAAATCGACGAGGATCGCCAGTCAGTATTCCCGGCACATCTTTCCATATACTCATTGACTCAGCGTCAAGGCAATACGAAAAGATAGAAGCAGTATAATCTGATCCTTCTCTTCCTAGTGTAGTGGTCAGACCTTCAGGTGATTTACCAATAAATCCTTGGGTAACGACGACATCCGATTGTTCAAATATACTATTGACTTGGCTTTGAATTGCGGCATTGGTAGTCTTCCAGTCTACTTTCCCCTCTCTGTATGTATCATCTGTGTGCAAAACCTCTCTTGCATCCAGCCATGTAGATGCCAGACCTTGCTTTGTCAAATATGCAGCTACAAGCTTAGTAGAAGCCAATTCTCCACAGGTGACAATTTGGTCGTAATCTTTATCGTAATCTTCTTTATTTGATTGCCTTAGATAATTCATACCCTTTTCGAAAACAGACATGACATCAGATAGGATTTCATCCTGTGAATCAAAAAGTGTATTGATTTCTTTGCTATGATATTGCTTTACCTCTTCAAGAACTTTTTCAGTTTCTTCCAGATTTGTGTTGTAAAATGCAGTGATCACTTTCTCCAGTGCATTTGTCATCTTACCCATAGCTGACACTACAACCAGTAATTTGCCCTTTCGCTTTCGCTGAATGATATTACCAACATTACGTATGTTTTCAGCATCTCTTACTGATGCTCCTCCAAATTTAAATACCTCCATGAATCAAACTTGGTGCAAAAATAATGACATTTAGGAATGTCCGAACTACTTGTTAATCTATTTTCTCTTTCTGTTCTTTTTAAATTGTTCATTCAATTGCAATCCTCTGTTCAAATCCCCTTCAAATTGCTCAATTTTATTGGCAATTGACGGTATTGAAAATTGTGCCCAAAACTCTTCATCATATGGAAGTTTGACAGTTCTTTTAGTTCTTTTTTTACTTAGTTTTTTAGATGGCTTTCTTTTGACAAATTCGCCTTTGGATTTCTCGATTTGTTCTACAAAGAATTTTTGCGAAATGAAATAATGATTGGTTCCAAAAGCATATTCGAAACCAAAATTATGAATAATCAATGTAGGGAAATAAGTACCGTTAATTTTTCGGAATTGAATTTCTGAATAATCATCTAGGAAATAACTCAAGCCTTCCTCAACATCAGTAAGCGGATCAGGTTCTAATTGTCGTATACTGACCACTCCAAAATCTGTCAAGTTGACCATCCATTCTGACTGAAGTAAATATCCCTTTATTTCTTTTTCATTCTCTTTTCCTTTTACTATTGGAAATTGCAAAATTCCAATACGTTGTAGCGTATCAGGTCCTGAAATTTCAAATCCAAGGTTAATGACCTTTAGGAATTCACTCTCAACAAACACATCTAATGATTCTCTCCACTCTTCTTGAGTATGAGTCATAATAAAAGGAACAAAAGACTTATCGTACACAGGATTCGCTCTTACCAAAGAAATATTATTAAATCTAAATCCTTCTTCCAAATATTCTGGTAGTGTAGTATAATCCTCAGATCGTCTCAACTGGTGCAAATAGATCTCTTCATGAATCTGCGGTCTTTTATTATTGTACTTAGGATCATATTTCAATGGATCGTCTTGTGCATAATTATCATTTTCCATCGTTATGAGACCATCTAAATAAGAAGTAAATTCATCAAAGGATCTCGTGTATTCTTGATAGAATCCATGCAATCTATGTTTTTGATTCGGGTAGTTTTTTGAAACATTATCAATCACCTTGTGTAATAATTTTACAAGTTGATTTTCTGGGACAACCGTTATCTCATCCAGTTCGTGGATTTCTTCATCTAATTCAAGAACGAGTGTAGATCTTTGAAATCTAGAAGTCGGGACAAACAAATGCTTATATGTTATTGAGCTAATCACAATGGTATCTTCTAAATTAGATATAGGATGTACGAGTCGAAAGGAGCCGTCTTGGCGGGATAAAGTGCCAATTCGTTGATTGTTCAGAAAAAACACATTAGCAAATTCTACAGGTTCTCCAGATTTTGAATCAATAAGCTCTCCTTGAAAAATGGATTGTGAGATAAGGAAAGTAGACAATAGTCCCAATAGTGCAGTAAGTAGATAGTCCTTCATATGAATAAGTAAATAAATAACGCGTGCTTATAGATTATTATTCTGACTCAATTAACCCAGCTCTACTTCCGGTCGTTCTTCCTAACCCTGTTCTTTTTAAATTGATCCAGCAGCAGCTTGCCTCTATTTAAATCAGATTCGAATTGATCAATGGAATTCGACTGGAATGGTGTCTTAAACTGAGACCAGAAATCTTTTCGATACCGCAATTTGATGTTGTATATATTTCTCTCGTCAGATAGCTGTTTAGTTGGTCTTCGTTTTTGAAATTCACTTGATGATTGTTCCACTGTTTCGACAAAGTACTTTCTCGACCTGAAATGATGCTGACTTCCATGGATGTATGAGAAGCCAAAATTATAGATAAATAAAGTTGGGTAATAGGTATCTTCTATTTTCCTGAATTGAATCTCTTCATAAAACTCCCATGGCGAAATTCGATTATCCTCCTTGATATGACTATCTGGTTTGTTTTCAACTACCCGAATACTAACTACACCAAAATCACTTAGATTAATTACCCATTCTGACTCTTGTAAATAGCGTTCTTTGTTCTGATATGGAATTTGTAATACCCCGACACGTTGTAGTGTATCCTGACCTGATATTTCATATCCAAGATTGACTAACTTAATATATCTATTGCGCACATCATTTTCCAAAGACTCTTTCCATTCTTGCTGTGTGATCGCTCGCCGGAATAAGCTGAAACTTTTTTGGTATAAAGGATTCACACTGATAAAGGAAATATTGGTGGATAATAATCCATGTTTCAAATAAGCTGTCAGATTGCTAAAATCTTCCGAACGCCTAAGCTGATGCAAGTATATATTTTCGTGAAAATCAGGTCTTCTATCTTCAAGTTCAGTATCGTATATTATCGGTATATTTTTATCATAATCTTCATATTCTAATGTCATGAGTCCATCCAAATATGAGGTGTAATCGTCATAGGACTTACCGTATTCTTGATAGAATCCATGAAGCCGATGACGTTGTGAGGGATAATTTTTTGGAATGTTATCAATCACATTCGTTAGTAATTCCACTAGCAAATTATCTGGGACAATAATAACCTCATCCAAATTGTGCATTTCAGGCTTCAATAGTATTTGCTTACTCGTCTTCGAAAATTCAGTAGTTGCCAGCGAGATATTTTGATATGCTATAGAACTAATAATGATTGTATCCTGATATTTTTTTTTAGGATGTGAAATCCTGAATGCGCCATCTTGTCGAGATAAGGTCCCGATATATTGATTGTTCTTAAAGAAAACATTCGCAAATGCTATTGGCTCACCAGTTTCAGAATCAACAAGGGTACCTTGAAAAACAGATTGTGACATCAAATCAGAACATATGAAGCTGACAATCATTAACAAGATGAGATTCTTCATAAAATTCAAAATCTGTGCTCAGGACACTCAAATTGCCACTTCGAAGGCTAATCAAAAAATAAATCAATCATGGAATTATTCGAGTAAAATCCCCGTTTGATTTGATATAAACTGAACGATATCAGTTCAAATTAATTCATACTTAAAAAACATCAAAACAATTATGGGACTATTTTCCTTTCTTAAAAATGCCGGACGTAAGGTACGAGAAGATAATTCAGAAGAAGCAGCAGAGGCACGAGACAGAATTTTGGAGAAAAAACTAATTGAAGTCTTTTACGAGTACAAACTCCCTGTCAATGACTTTTCTGTAGAAGTAGAAGATGACAAGGTCACCGTTTATGGCACAGCTGATAGTCAGGGAGACAAAGAAAAAGCGATTTTGACAATCGGTAATGTAGATGGCATTGCTGCAGTTGATGATCGTATATCTGTACTTGCATCAGCTCCAGCTGCTCCAGAAGCTAACTTTTATGAGGTGAAAAGCGGAGATTCTTTATCCAAGATTGCAAAGGCACATTATGGTGATCCGATGAAGTACATGCAGATTTTTGAAGCAAATCAGCCCATGTTGAGCGATCCTAATAAGATCTATCCTGGACAGGTATTAAGGATACCAGCACTATAAAGAAAATAGTAAAAAATTGCAAGAGCCTTACTCAATGACTTGAGTAAGGTTTTGTTATTAAAAAAATTGCTTTTTTCGCAAACATTTTTTACTTGCAAGTGTTTTTTATATTTGCATTTTTGATGTCTTCAACTTCATACATATCACGATTAATGCTTTTGCTGTTCTGTTGCAGTATTGCCCTTGCATTTGTGAACAGTGTTCAGGTTACAGAGCTATCAGACATTCAAATAGAACTCATTGAGTTTGAAGAGTTGAGTGAGTTAGAAGAATCTGAAAAAGAACAAATGACTGAAGATGTTGATCAATACTTTTTACAAAGCTTTGCTGAGTTTGTAATTAAAGATGACAGACACACGTTCAATAACCAATTCTATAAGCGGAATCATTCGTTTCTGATCTTGCCCCCTCCTGAACGAGTATCCTAGTATTCGATACAAGACAACAACTTTTACATACACATAAATTAATTTAAACAGATAATAAGATCTGCAAAAACTTAAATTGACAATGAAAAATTTATTTGACTTTAAACACTTCAGAGGTGACTTATTTGGTGGGATTACAGCAGGTATTGTTGCCCTACCACTTGCTCTTGCTTTTGGTGTAAGTTCAGGTTTAGGCCCTAGTGCTGGCTTGTATGGCGCAATCTTTATCAGCTTTTTTGCTGCTCTATTTGGAGGTACAGACACTCAAATTTCTGGACCAACTGCGCCGATGACTGCTGTGAGTATGGTTGTCATTGCGAGTATAGTTGCCGCATTTGATGGTGAAGTCTCTAAAGCCTTACCCGCTATATTAACCATCTTTTTGCTTTCTGGATTGATCCAAATCTTACTCGGATTTCTCGGTTTGGGCAAGTACATAAAATACATTCCATATCCTGTGGTGTCAGGTTTCATGACTGCAATTGGAGTTATTATCTTAATTACACAAATACTGCCTGCAATTGGATATTACCCTAAAGAGGACATGACGTACGTCAATAGATTCAAACCAGTAGCAGAAGAAGTTATTCTCGAAAATATACTCAAAGAAGAGGCTGGAGAAGGCATATTGGTTTTGGAAAACTTTGAAGAAACCATTAAACGAGCTCAGGTCATCACACCGGCTCAAATTGATAAGGAATCAAAATCACTTGCTGGACAGGAATCATCTGGAATAATCGGGACAATAAAAGTCCTACCAACAGCTTTGAAAAACATTGTGCCACTTGAATTGATCTTGGCGTTATTAACCATTTTTATCATTTATGGATTCAAACGAATCACAACAGCAGTCCCAAGTACACTTGTGGCCTTAATGGTTGTATCTGTTGGAGCTATAGTCCTAGGACTAGACTACAGACCAATTGAAGAAATACCAAGTGGATTACCAATACCTAATCTCAATATAATTTCCGAGTTCAATTTAGGCTATATAACTCCATTTATCTTTACAGCTATCACATTAGCACTACTTGGTGCTATAGATTCGCTTCTTACATCTGTAGTTGCTGATAATCTGACAAAGACCAAACACAATCCGAATAAGGAATTGGTAGGTCAAGGTATAGGTAACAGTATAGCTGCAGTATTTGGTGGAATTCCTGGAGCGGGTGCAACCATACGTACGGTTGTGAATATTAATTCTGGTGGAAAAACCAGGCTTTCTGGTATGATAGCCGGTCTGTTACTTTTTGTGATTTTATTGGCTTTTGGTCCTGCTGCTTCAAAAATACCTGCTGCTGTATTAGCTGGAATATTAATAACAGTTGGTATAGGTGTGATGGATTATAAAGGATTAAAAGCGATTCCATATATGCCAAGACCAGAAGTTGCGATAATGCTGATTGTACTGGTATTGTCATCTGTTTGGAATTTGGTGTATGCAGTTGGAATCGGATTGGTCATTGCATCATTGATGTTCATGAAAAAGATTGGTGACCTAACTGCAGAGTCATCAGAAGTTGAACCAATGTCTGAAGAGTCTTGGCCAGACGAAGTCAACTTTCCGACGAAGTTTAAAGAAGAAGTATTTATCAAGCATGTTAATGGACCTCTGTTTTTTGGTTCGACAAGTGATTTTCAACAGCTCATCAGACAAATACCTTCTCGGGCAACAACGGCCATTATACGAATGAGTAAGTGTTCCTATATAGATCAATCTGGTCTTTATGCAATGGAAGACGCATTAGTAGAATTGGCACAAAAGGAAGTCAAGGTACTTTTGGTTGGTTTGCAAGAGCAACCGAAGTATATGTTGGAAAGGATTGACATAGTTCCAGATTTGGTCCCAGAGAATCAACTGTTTGCAAACTATGATAGTAGCATAGAATGGATAAAGGAAAATGTGGAAGACGTTTATCAGGATTAGGACAGATTATTAAGTCAAAGTGGTTTCAACCACTTGTTGTCTCTATATGAGTGGTCTCTATAAACACAAGGCACTGAAGTACCTTGGACTTAATAAAAAAGATGATCAGT
>CAYNMW010000029.1:0-10221 GCA_964398295.1 uncultured Saprospiraceae bacterium
AAACTCAAACAAGAAAATAATAACTCATGTCAAATATAAATTTCATTAATTATATAGTAATGCTTTTAATAAGCACACTTAATTTTGGACAGTCAACCTCAGAAAATCCAGAACCCAAATCCATACACACCTGGCTCGACTCTGATAAGTCTGATATTTATAGTTACGATATAGATGTCAAGGTCGTATATTTTCCAGGCCTTACCCAGCAAAATTGGCTGTATTACTTTTCCCTACAAGTGAATTTTACAGATCATGAAGAGTGGTCACATGGTGGTATACAATTGGCTAATGTTGTAGAATTCAAAGATTCAGGCAATAGAGGCATCAACTGGGGAGGAGGCTCTGACTGGGCTGGCTACGGTGGCATTGGAAGAACAAACACCCCTTTTATCTGGAAGGTCGGAAACTGGTATCGATATCGTGTATGGAGATTAGAAAAAGACGAGGAAGGATACTGGCAATGGGGCTTCTGGGTCATGGATTATAATACAGGTCAAGACAATTTCTATGGGACTGTAAGAACAAAGTCATCATATATCAACAATGCTGCAGTATGGATCGAAACTGGCTATGGCGTAAGTTGTGATACAGATCCAGTGAAAATAGAATGGCGCAACCCCAATTTTAATTCTTTATCTGGTACTAAACAGGTTCCAAATAAAGGGACAGCATCCTATAATGGCACTTGCGATGGAGATTTCAGTACGAATCAAGAGATGATATCAACATCTCCACTTAAATGGTTCCAAACAACAAAATCTAAAAGAGTTACTGCGCACTACGCAAAGATGTGGTAAATCATTTCATCAAAACTACACAAATGACATTAAACTATTATTTGTCAATATCAATAGTCATCTTAATGGCTTGTCAATCACACAATAAAGTCATTGAGCTAAATTCAAATATACAACAACGGACTTTTCATCAAGTGTATGATCAATCACAAGATCTTAATGGTGTATGGAAACTCGTAGGTACAGATAGTCAACAAATGAAGTATAACATGGAAACGGAAAATGCAGAGGACAATTTCTGGAATTTTATTGCAGATGAACATATTTTATATACATCTCAGCCTATTAGCAGAAACATTCAACCATCCACTGATAACAATTATCAATACTGGTCAGAGGGTTGCCTTCTACAAATTAATCATCGGACTTACTTGTATTCCATCCATTCTATTATTGATCATACAGGAACAGAAGTTGGTAAGGATCTTACCATTTATGAAAATACAGACCCTGGTATCGCTGATGATGGATTGGTTTATCGCTTCAGAAACATAGACTCCTTTTGGGCATGCGGCACTACAGATAACGCATCAAATGAAGAGCCCCAATTGGTAAGCTTAATTGATGGGATTGTCTTACGAGGTGATACACCTATTCCAAACTTGAAAGGCAAGTGGCGATTAACTCAATTTTCAGCTTTTGCACCTCCTTCCAAAATTCCAGACTATAGAAATCATGAGATTATTTGGGATTTTGGTACTAACAAAACTGTAAATAAATTGACAATTTCAAAATCCAATCTGAACATTGAAAATGATTATTCTTACATAGAAGGAAAGCACTCTTTCTGGATGAATCAATGTGTGCTAAAAATAGGGTTGGAAACTTACCGTTTTGATATTCATCATAACAATGACACTGAGAATTTAATATTGACGGCAGGATTGTCTCCTGGCATAGCGGACCATTCAAGATATATATTTGAGAGAATATAAATAGATCTAACCCAACCAGTTTAGACATTTAATTTTTAAATCTACTTTGATAGGTAAACCATTTTTTTATTGGCAATTGCGAGAAGTAGAGTATATAATTGTGTATATTTTAATTGGATAGACCTTCTTTAACTATGCGCACTATTCAACTTCCACTACTGATATTTATGCTTGGATTTTTTATTCCAGTTTGTTTGCAGGCGCAGTCAATTGTTGATCTTTCTTCCATTCTAGATTTAAAACAAATAAATCGATCTTCAGCAGTGTCGATTTCGGAAGCAAGCTTAGACTTAAAGAATGATCTGGAGATATTGATCGATAGCACCTCTTTAAAAACACTACATGAAGTATGTCATTCTAAAGAGATATTTATATCTAATCAGGGTTTATTTAATTATGACACTCAACACCCGCATTGGTTAAAAGTCGAGTTACAAGGAGATCAATCAGTTGATCAGGATTATTTATTTCTGGTAGCTGGAGATGAACACGGACATACGAGCTGGAATTATATCGATGCATTTATGATCAGGCAAAATGGTGATATTGATACGATCAAAACTGGAAACGCAATTCCAAATAAAGATAAACCCATACCATCTGAATTAAATTTAGCACCATTTAGAATAGGAAAAAATGAACGTACAACCTTATTTATTCAACTAGAGGGTTTTATTTCACAACAAGAATTAATTCCAAAAAATATTAATCTTTATTTAGTAAGAAAAGAATTAATACCAGGAGCATTTGAGGGATATCCATTCGAAGGTTATTTTATCAAACACGATAAAAAAAATTCATTCAACTGTATCTGGAACCACAAATTATATATAGACTCGACACAGCAGGCAAGCATTGATTTTATTGATGCAAATTGGAACAATCTTGACACCCATGATCCTCTTGACCTGGTACAAGAAGCAGGACAGGTCTATTGGCTTAAAACGCGTATCGTTAGCAATCCATATTTATCTGGTGAACAACTCTTACAAGTCTCTTCACGAAGTTTGCATCACTACAGTTTTGCTCATATTGATGCATTTGTCTCAAACAATGGAAAGGAGTTTCAACACATTCAAACTGGGGAGCGTGTACCAAAATTTAAACGTGATTATCCGTTTTGGGCTAGCTTAATCCCTTTACACATTTACCCTGGAGATAGTCTGGATATCTACATCAGATTAGAAGGCACACTTGAACAATCAAAAATGGGAAGGATACTCTTGAAACACATTGATCATCGGAGACTTTTTCCTGCACAAATCGAAGATTCTATCTTAAGTGGAATTTTCTTTGGCATTTTTGGGATACAATCACTCTTTTTCTTTTTACTGTTTTTGATTGAACGAGATAGAGCAAATCTGTACTTACTTCTAATGGTTCTGGGATGTATTCTTGCATTGACTATTGGCGATCCCGATCGACATTTTTCATTATTTCCAAGAACACGTAATTGGGCTATTGCTGCCTGGTGTTATGGTGGTGTTCTTATCATGACTGGCTTTATCAAATTTACCGAGGCGTATTTTTCCTATCATAAGGATCGTAAACTTTCAAGAATATGGATTCCAGCTTTTCTTATCCTGAGTTGGATCGCAGCATCCGTTGATGCATTTCGCATGATAGACTACTCCACATTTTCATATCGGCTATCTATTTATTCACATTTAATGCAAGCTTTAGGCGTTATACTTACAGTAGTACTAGCAGTGAAAGCTCCAAAAATTCGAGGAAATTCAAAGACATTTTACTCATTGGCATTTTTACCTGTTGCTGCATGTGTTTCCTTTACATTAATCTTTTTAATTTTAGGCAGAGTGCCATTCTTTCAAGCATTTGATTTGATAAACAACATTTATTTATTTGTTGTACAAAATGGTGCAAACATTGTCAGGATTTGCCTCATTATTTCGTTTACCTTGTTTGCATTGAGTATTGGCTACAGAACGAATATCTTACGCGCTGACCAACAGTTGCTCCATCAACTAGCAGAGAAAAATGCACAGAATGAATTGCTGTTAAAAGAAATTCACCACCGTGTTAAAAACAATCTTGAAGTCGTTTCCAGCTTGCTGGAATTACAGTCTGTTCAAGTGGATGATAAAACAGCTCAAAATGCAATCCAGGCAAGTCAAAGTCGCGTACAATCTATGGGTATCATTCATCAAAAACTCTATCAAAGGGAGAACCTTGCAAGTATTGAGATGAAGGATTACTTTTCAAATTTAGTCGATAGCATTATTGACTCTTATCAAATAAGTAATGACGTGGATATTGAATTCGATATGGAGGAAATCGAACTAGATGTGGATACAGCAGTTCCAATTGGATTGATCGTTAATGAGGTATTGACTAATTCTTTCAAATATGCTTTTCCAAGCGACAAAAAAGGACTCATTCGAATTCACTTAAAAAAATTAGAAAACCAAAAACTGCACCTTGTTCTGTCGGATAATGGTGTAGGTAAGTCATCAATTCGAAAAGCAGATGGAACAGGGTTTGGCACCCAGCTAATTGCATTGTTAACACGTCAATTAAATGGAACTGTCCAAGAAAATACAATAAATGGGACGAGTTATGAATTTGAGTTTAATCCATCACTAGTTGCATGAAGAAAAGCAGCTTTCTAAACTAACCGCATTCTTCACTTTTTAAATAGGAAATACCTATTTTTCTATTTATGGTGAAAATAATAACCGTACTGATCTTTGTATTTGCTCAATTTTTAACTGTAGCACAACAATCTCTCAATGCCAAACTTGGCTATCCTGAAGATGCAAAACTGCTTGTCATCCACGGCGATGATCTAGGTGTAGCGCATTCAAAAAATGAAGCCAGTATTCTCGCGATGAAAGTCGGAATGGTAAACTCTGCTAGCATCATGATGCCATGTCCTTGGGTAGAAGAAATTGCTGTTTTTGCTAGAGAAAACCCAGAAGCTGACTTAGGTTTGCATTTGACATTAACCAATGAATGGCACCGATACAATTGGGGACCATTAGCTTCAGTAGATCAAGTTCCAAGTCTAGTGAATGAGCGAGGATTTTTATTTTCAGACTGCTTGCAATTTGGGCAAAACGCCAAGGTGGAAGAAGCAGAAATAGAATTGCGAGCGCAGGTAGAACAAGCACTTCGTATGGGAATAAAGCCAACACATTTTGATACTCATATGGGATGCCTGTTATTCAATTCCGCTGAGATGTTTGAGGTCTACTTAAAATTGGGAAGAGAATACAATGTACCTGTTATGGTTTCTCGTACATTCCTCAAAGTAGCCAGCCCAGCGTTTTTGGATAAACTCACTGATGAAGATGTGATTATAGAACACGTCTTGAGTGCTGGACCTGAAGATTATGAAAATGGCATGGAAGACTATTACACAACTACTCTTAACGAACTCCAAGCAGGCGTGCATGTCTTACTTATCCATCTAGGTTATGACAATGCTGAAATGCAAGCAATCACCTATGGTAAAGAATATTGGGGTTCAAAATGGCGACAACAAGACTTTGACTTTTTTACGAGCAAAAAGTGTGAACAGTTATTGAAAGAGAATAACATTCATCTCATCACGTGGCGCGATATTTCAACAGCTTTTGATGGTGGAAAATAAAACGCTCCTAAAAATAGAGCTAAATATTACTTCCCAAATGCATCATTAGTGCCGGTAGTTCGAATAACGATAACACCATTCGCACCTCTTACACCATAGATACCTGTTTCAGAAGGTTCTTTGAACAATTTTACTCTTTTGATATTATTGGCGCTTACCAGATTATTAACAGAAGCGAAGTCATAACCCATATCATTACCATCGATAATAAATAGAGGACTGTTGTTTGTAAAAGAATTAACTCCTCGAACTCTAATCTTTGCATTGGACCCATCACCATTCACAGTAACTCCTGGTAGTGAATGAATATGATCGAGTAATGTCATCGTATTTTGGTCAGAGACATAACCGGTACTGCCTTTATTAGATGACGCGCAAGAAAGAAAAAAGGAGACAACAAGAAAGAAGAATAATTTTTTCATAGTAAGTAGTTGATCCATACAAGATAAGCGAAAAGAATCACAATTTGGCAGCTAATTGATCATAGCAATGAAAATAGCCTAGATAAGACACTCTTAAAGGGTTTAGAAAACGTAGATATAATTACAGTAAATAACACGAATCGGCCAAAGCTCTTCAAATCGATTGAAAGGAAATGATATCAATCGATACAAGGTACAAAACTAACTTCCCACTTGAATTCCAAATCTAGATCAAATCGTCAAATGGATGTACTGATGATTTAAATTTCATGTTGTCTTAAAACTCACCTATCTTATCAGGATATTTATTGATGGTCATCAAATATAAATGATGACTTTCCCTTAGCTTCTATCTATTTTTGCACAAAGCCCTATCTATGGAAAAGATCACTCCTTATCAATCAAAACATAAGATACGAATTCTGACGACGGGTTCATTGTTTGATGGACATGATGCAGCAATCAACATCATGCGAAGAATCATCCAGCGATCAGGGGCAGAAGTCATCCACTTAGGACACAATCGACCAGTCCATGAAATTGTCGACGCAGCAATACAAGAAGATGTGCAGGGCATTGCGATAACCTCTTATCAAGGAGGCCACAACGAATTTTTCAAATACGCCCTTGATCTATTAAACGAAAAAGGTGCGGGACATATTAAATTATTTGGTGGTGGCGGTGGCACAATACTCCCCTCAGAAATAGAAGATCTCCATAGTTATGGCATAAGCAGAATTTACTCTCCAGACGATGGGCGAGAAATGGGATTGCAAGGAATGATCAACCATCTATTGGAATCTTGTGATTATCCTGTCGGTGCACAATTGAACGGTCAATTAAAAAAGATATCTGCAAAAGATCAGCCGTCTATTGCCAGACTCATCTCCGCAGTAGAAAACTATCCAGATGACAACACTGGTTGGGTAGAAGAGTTAAAAAATAAAGTGGCTGATTCAACTGTACCAGTTCTCGGAATTACCGGAACTGGTGGTGCAGGAAAATCCAGTTTGGTTGACGAATTGGTTCTTCGTTATTTAAGGCAATTTCCTAAAAAGACATTGGGAATCATTTCTGTAGATCCATCCAAACGAAAAACTGGTGGAGCATTGCTTGGTGATCGCATTCGCATGAATGCCATTTCTGATTCTAGAGTCTTTATGCGATCGCTGGCAACACGTCAATACAATCTTGCCCTCAATAAGCACATTGATGCAACGATATCTATCATGAAGCATGCGGGATTTGATTTAATCATTTTGGAGACTTCTGGCATTGGCCAATCTGACTCAGAGATTGTTGATCATGCAGATGTTTCCGTATACGTGATGACTCCAGAATTTGGAGCAGCTTCTCAGTTGGAAAAGATTGACATGCTAGATTTTGCTGACATGATTGCCATCAATAAATTTGACAAACGTGGCGCCCAAGATGCACTCAGAGATGTCAAAAAACAATACCAACGCAACCACGAACTGTGGGACCAATCTCCCGACGAGATGCCAGTATTTGGCTCCATTGCTTCTCAGTTCAATGATCCAGGTGTCAATGAATTGTTTAATGGATTGATGCAACGATTGTTTCCTCAGGAAATGGAAGCTTTGGAAGTAACTGGTCTTAGTGAAAAGCAATACATCATTCCCCCATCAAGAGTGCGATACCTTTCTGAAATTTCTGAGACGATACACAATTATGATAAAGAGACTGAAAAGCAATGTGACATTGCAAGAGGATTGTTTTCTATAGAGAATAGTATGGAATTGCTATCGAAAGAAGCAGGCTCAGATACTGCGACTGAAGCCTTACAAAAAGTGAAAGACAATCTAGCTCAGGATTTATCAAAAGACAGTAAAATTATCCTTGACAACTGGGAACAAAAAAAGAAACAGTATGCAGATGAAGAATTTACCTATCAAGTCAGAGGCAAAGATTTTAAAGTAGAAAACTATACCAAATCACTTTCTCATAATAATATTCCAAAAGTCGCTTTACCAAAATTTAAAGATTGGGGAGAAATCATTCGCTGGGCAAGACAAGAGAATGTGCCAGGAGAATTTCCATACACAGCAGGTGTGTTTCCATTCAAACGAAAAGGAGAGGATCCGACCAGAATGTTTGCTGGTGAAGGAGGACCAGAGCGTACCAACAAACGCTTTCATTATCTATCAAGTGGTATGCCTGCTAAACGATTGTCAACCGCATTCGACTCCGTCACTTTATATGGCAATGATCCTGATCATCGACCTGATATTTATGGTAAAGTAGGTAACTCTGGAGTGAACATCAGTTCTTTAAATGATGCCAAAAAATTATACTCTGGATTTGACCTTTGTAATCCGAAGACCTCTGTGTCCATGACCATCAATGGACCTGCTGCTACTATTTGTGCATTTTTCATGAATGCTGCTATTGACCAACAATGCGAATTGTATATCAAAGAACATAAACTCGAACATCTGGTAGAAGAAGCTTTTGTCCTGAACTACGACAAGAAAGGCCTTGCCAGACCATCATACAACGAAGATATTCCTGAGGGAAATGATGGACTTGGCTTGATGCTTTTGGGTCTTACTGGTGATCAAGTATTGGATGCTGCTATCTATGCTCAACTAAAAGACAAAGCACTCCAAGCAGTTCGTGGCACAGTTCAAGCCGACATTCTAAAAGAAGATCAAGCACAGAATACATGCATTTACTCCACTGAATTTTCACTCAAATTGATGGGTGACATGCAAGAGTATTTCATTTCTGAAGGTGTTCGCAATTTTTATTCTGTGTCTATATCTGGATATCATATTGCTGAAGCTGGAGCCAATCCTATTTCCCAGTTGGCATTTACACTTTCTAATGGCTTCACTTTCGTGGAATATTATTTGGCGCGAGGAATGAACATTGATGATTTTGCACCAAACTTGTCCTTCTTTTTCTCCAATGGTGTAGATCCTGAATATGCCGTAATCGGAAGAGTAGCACGACGAATTTGGGCGAAAGCAATGAAATATAAATACGGCGCCAATGATCGATCACAAAAATTGAAGTACCACATTCAAACTTCCGGTAGATCGTTACATGCACAAGAAATTGATTTCAATGACATACGTACGACTCTCCAAGCATTGTATGCGATTTACGACAATTGCAATTCCCTTCATACCAATGCTTACGATGAAGCAATCACCACACCAACTGAAGAAAGTGTGCGACGTGCCGTTGCTATTCAAATGATCATCAACCATGAATTGGGTCTTGCCAAAAATGAGAACCCATTGCAAGGTTCATACATCATAGAAGAATTAACAGACTTAGTAGAAGAAGCTGTGCTCGCAGAATTTGACAAAATAACTGAGCGCGGTGGTGTACTTGGCGCAATGGAGACCATGTACCAACGAAGTAAAATACAGGAAGAAAGCTTATTCTACGAAACACTAAAACACACTGGTGAATATCCAATAATCGGTGTCAATACATTCTTATCTTCCAAAGGCTCTCCGACCATCATTCCAAAAGAAGTGATACGAGCTACAACAGAAGAAAAAGAATTACAGATCAAAAATCTAAATGACATACACGCTGCCAAGAAAGAATTATATCCAGAAGCACTAACATCCTTACAAGCCATTTCTACAGCCAACGGCAATGTCTTTGAATCCTTAATGAATGCAACCAAACATTGTACTCTGGGTCAGATTACTGATGCGTTGTTTGAGGTGGGTGGGCAGTATAGAAGAAGCATGTAAGCCTGCTTATGGCAAGCAATGTTAAGTGTTGAGTGTTGAGTTTTTTAGCCGTCAATTAAAGACGATTCTTGTCATTGAGTTCTCTTTGAACTTGCACTTGATTCTTGAACTTGCACTTTTTTCACAGCTCTACTCAATATCAATATATGCAATCCCCGTATCCACCAATGACCCTAGATATATCTTACCATCATGCTCCGTTACACTGGTAATTTCAACAAACTTAGGGTGTGAACTTTGGTAATTATGAATGACATCACCATTTGCGTTTAAACCTACAACACAGGCATAATGTATCGGCGCAGGGTGCATTGACTTAGGTAACTTCATGATCAACTTACGCAAGAAAGGACTCGGCATCATATCGTCTGTTGATTGTGCTCTTGGTGAAACCAGTGTCAACCAAAAAATACCATTTGTACCAGTAGTTACATTGTCTGGATAACCAGGTAGATTGTCATTTAAAAATTCTCTGGTTCCAGCTTTTGGGCCCTTAAGCCAAACCTTTGAGATACTCACATTTCCAGTTTCATTAATCAGCACGAATGATTCATCTTCTGCTAGCGCTACCCCATTGGCAAAATATAACTCATCTAAAAGCAAATCCGTGGTTTTGGTAGCAGGGTTATAACTATATAAAGCACCGTGAGGAATTCGCTCCATCATATCTTCAATGACTTCATCGTAGCCATGCTTAGAAGAAGCATCTGAAAA
>CAYNMW010000029.1:10321-31539 GCA_964398295.1 uncultured Saprospiraceae bacterium
TCGTGCCAGTCGAGTCAAAGGCAAGATCTTCACAACCAATGCAGCTATCATCTATGAGGAATGACAGTTCATCCAACTTTTCATTAGCAGCAAATTGACCAGTAAATCCTTCATTTTTGGGTGGCGTCCAGGCAACGGGATCAATCGAAGAAGGAAGTAAAACGAAGACCAGAATCAACAATAGAAATGCCAAAAGTAAGAACAGTAATATTTTTTTCATGATAAGGTTTGAACCAAAATAAGCAGAGCAATTCAATAACTAAACTCTGGAGCTTAGAATTTATAGATCTAAAGCAGAATCACTCAATTCCTCGAAGTACAATTTGGGGCAAAATACAAGCTGCAATACGGAAAATTACTATTGGCATTTCACTAAACATGTGAACTATTATTTTGAACAATAAAGATGATAAAAAAGATTCATCTGCATTTTAAGTCTTTTGTGTTACAAAAAAAAGATATTTCCTTATCTTAGAATAGATTCATAACAAAATTCAAACTTATTAACATGAAAAAACTGCTGACTTTATGTTCACTATTTTTATTCATCTCTGTTACGACCTACGCACAACGGACGGTTACTGGGACCATTACAGATAAAACTGGAGAAGCTCTTATCGGAGTCAATATCCTGGAAGAAGGAACAGTAAATGGAACGATTACAGACCTTGAAGGCAAGTACTCTTTAACTGTAGAAGAAGACGCAACATTGGTATACAGCTATATGGGAATGCAAACCACTTCAGTGGCTGTTGATTCAGCTCCAAGCTTCAACGTGTCTCTCAAAGAAGACTCAGAATTATTGGATGAGGTGATTGTCACAGCATTGGGGTTTAAAGCTAATAAAGACGAATTAGGCTCCACTGCATCTGTAATCACTCCAGCTGATTTGCAGCGATCAGGTGAGACTACACTTCTAAATTCTTTGGGCGCCAAAGCATCTAATGTGCAGATATCAAGATCAAATGGAGATCCTGGAGCCGGCTCTACAATCCGGATTCGAGGTGCGAACAGTATTGGCGGTTCATCTAATCCACTAATCATTCTGGATGGAGTTCCTATTGCAAACAATACACAATATGGTGGAGGTAATAATGCCACAGGTGGACGTACCGGAGGAGTGTCACAACAATCTAGATTAAATGACATCAATCCTAGTGACATTGAAAGTGTACAAATCCTAAAAGGTGCGTCTGCAGCAGCTGTATGGGGTTCGAGAGCTGCAAATGGTGTTGTGGTGATTACAACGAAAAATGGAACTGCGGGCAAACCAAAAATTTCTTACAAGGCAACTGCTTCATTTGATCAAGTCAATCAGCGATATGAATTACAAGATACATGGGGACAAGGACGTGGCGGAGTATTTAGCCCAACTCGAGCTGAAGCTTGGGGAGACTATATTCCTGACAGATCAGGAGGAGCAGATGTATTTGATGAATCTGGTGAACGATTTATTGCAGAGGATGGCACCGTTTATTTCCCAGTTACAGAAAAGAATTCACGAGATGTATTTCTGGATTCTAATTGGGATGGTGTTTTTCAAACAGGTGGCTTTTTACAGCACGACTTTTCAGTTAGTGGTGGAAATGAAAATTCTACCTATTTCTTTAGTCTTGGCAGATTGGATCAAGAAGGCATCATTCGCGAAAGTGATTATGATAGAACAAATGCTAGATTAAACAATTCTTTTCGTTTCACGGATTGGCTAAAACTTTCATCTCGAGCAAGTTTTACAAATACAAAGTCAAATCGAATTCAGCAAAGCAGTAATACAGCTGGATTACTTTTGGGACTTTTAAGAACCCCAGCAGATTTTGATCAGTCTGATTTTATTGGTACATATATCAACGATGATGGTGATGTATTTAATGATAGACACCGTGCTTATAGAAGATATTTGGGTAATAATACAAACCCTATTTACAACAATCCTCTCTGGACTATTTTTGAACAAACGGCAAATAGCACAGTCAACCGATACATCATGTCTGCAGATGTTGACATAACCCCAACTAAATTTTTACAATTAACATTAAGAGGAGGGATTGATAACTACAATGACAATCGAAGTTACTTCTTTCCTGTAGGTTCTGCCGGTAGTCGTCAAAACGGAATATTCTCAGAGGATCTACTAGGTAGAACAGAACTAAACTTTGATGTAATCGGAAAAATAAATTCAGAAATTACAAATGACATCAGTCTCGTTACAACCGTAGGTTGGAACATTAATGACAGAAGGCTTCGGGGTAACAGTTCACAAATCACGGGCTTTCTTGTCAATGTCAGAAAAGAAACAACCGACCTGAATACAGCCGCAGAAAATAGTTCTATCGGAAATGACAGGACTAATATTCGGTTAAATAGAGGCTATGCAACCTTTGGACTTGACATAAATGATAATCTTTTTGTCAATCTTTCTGGTACGTTGGAAGCTGCTTCAACAACATCTTCTAATTTCTTTTACCCAGCTATAGATGTGGCTTATCAAGTGCTGCAACCAGGCTCAAACTTAGGTCCCATCAACTTCGCAAAGTTGAGGGCATCCTGGGGTCAAGTTGGTATAGCCCCGCCAGCTCACCAGGCACAGACATTTGCTGAAGGTGGTTTTGGTTACTCCACATATAGCGATCCTTTAGACATTGGTTTATTTGGAGGTGGATTTCGTTTAGATGACGACAGAGGCAATCCTAGTTTAGAACCTGAAATCAAAACCGAATGGGAAATTGGAACTGATTTGCGACTATTCAACGATCGCTTGTCTCTTGGAATGACATACTATCAAAATAATATCGAAGGAATCATTATCGCTACTGATTTGACGCCTTCGTTTGGTTTTGACACTCAATTTGCCAATGCAGCTTCCATGGAAAATGAAGGCTTTGAATTGGATTTTGAATATGCTATACTTAATGACAGCGATTGGAATGTCAGCGCATATGGCAACTGGAGTAAAAACGAAAATTTGGTAACAGATCTTGCGGGAACTGAAACAATAGATCTTTCGGGAGCTTCAGTGAGTTCAAGAGCAATTGTAGGACAACCGCTAGGCGTTTTGTTTGGAACTGGTTCTCAAACAAATGATGATGGTACATTTATCTTAGATGATAATGGTTTTCCTCAAACCACGCCAAGCCCCATCATTTTGGGAGATCCAAATCCTGACTGGAGAGGAGGACTCGGTATCCGAGCAAACTTCAGAGGAATTATTCTCAATGCTTTAGTGGAACATTCACAAGGTGGTTCTTTCTCACCAAGAACCCTACACGTATTGAATCGTTTTGGAACAACAGCAATTACTGCCAATAGAGAAGTGCTCACACAAGATCTTATTAATTATGGCGGTGATTTAATACCTGCTGGGACTACAGTAAGAGGAAATATTCAGGATTTTGGAGGCGGTCCTGTATTGTTGGATGAGAGTTGGTATCGAACAGGCATTGGTGGAGGTTTTGGTGATAATCAAGCGTATAATTTTTCCATATTTGATGCTACATTCACACGCTTCCGTGAACTATCAGTGGGATATTCTCTCACTTCTGGAGATTTCCTAAAACGCACAAAATTGGGCTCCATCACTTTCTTGGCTTCTGGAAGAAATCTTGTCTTATGGGATGAAATTCCTGGTGTAGACCCAGAAATCAACCAGACTGGAGTTAGTAATGCGATTGGATTGGATTACTTCACTAATCCGAGTACATCATCGTACGTTTTCTCAATCTCAATCAATTATTAATTGCTAAAAACCATCATTATTATGAAAAAATTTATTCAATATATATTTCTGATCGGATTCATCTTTTGTTCTTATTCTTGCCAGGATTTGGTAGAAGGAATCAATGATAATCCTAATAATATCACTATCGAAGATGTCGATGCTAAATTATTCCTCACTGGAGCAATGTTGGCCAATACATCTGCACAACAAGGTCACCTGAATAGAATTTCAGGATTGTTTACTGGTCAGTTGACTGGGTTAAGCTCACTGTATTCTAATATTTTTGGATATTCCTTATCGACTGCTGAATCTGTCGGTACGTGGAGTCGTGTTTATATAGGTGTAATACCAAACGTCAGACACATCCGAGAACAGTTGCCCGAAGACCAGTTAATGCAGGGAATCAGTAAAACATTGGAAGCAATGGCTATCGGAACAATAGCTAGTCTTTGTGGAGATGTCCCCTACTCTCAAATAAATGCTGAAGATGTAGACGACCCATCATTTGAGAGTCAAATTTCAGTGCTAAATGCAGCAATATTATTATTAGAAGACGCAACAGGTAATTTGGGTAATGCCAATAGTCGGACTCTCCCAGAAGACATTTATTTCGGAGGAGATGCTTTAAAGTGGGAAGCTACTGCAAATACATTGCGATCAAGATACTTGACGATCCTAAAAGATTATAGTGGTGCGTATTCTGCAGCTCTTGATGGGATTGCCAGTGCTGATGGCAATGCACAGCACATCCCTAGAGGAGATGCAGCAGTCGCAGCAGGTGACAAGAATTTATTTTGGGAAATACTTGAAGGAGCTCGTGGTGGAGATATAGGTAGTGAGGGTAGTTATCTTGCTTCTTTGCTTGATCCTGCAAGCGATCTTTATAGAGGAAATGCAAAAACCGACGAAACTGCGAGAGGTCAATATAGTTTTGTTGTATCTGCTGATGGTTCATCAAACCTTGGTATTATCGAACAATTTGAGCCAATGAATATTGTGAGTTTTGAAGAAAATCACCTCACTCTGGCAGAAGCTGGTGCAAGATCTATTGGCTTTGATGTAGGTCTTCAACACCTAAACGAATTCAGAGCCTGGCTAGCTGAAGGAGGCAGAATTAACGGTAATTTTTCTGATGCAAGTTTTAACTATGAAGCTTATGTTGCAGCAGATTTTGAGCCAGGAGGTATCGAAAATCTTGATGGCATTTCTCGGGACCAAGCATTGTTGAGAGAAATTATTGAAGAAAGATATGTGTCTGGCTTTGGTCAATTTTTACCGTTTGATGATGCACGTAGAATTAGAAACTCTGATCCTGATGTAGGCGTCCCATTCCCATTAAATACATCATCTGCAAGTCAACAACCTGAACGTATGCCATATTCTGATGATGAGTTGAATGCAAATGCAAATGCTCCAAGTGAAGATCCCGGCATCTTTACAGTAACAGAAGTAAACCAGTAAAACTAGAAACTTCTTATCTTTTAGGCGAGTTATTATACAATGACTCGCCTATTTTTTTCCTCTACCATCTAGCTACTAGCTCGTGCAAATAAGTAACTTTATGGTCTTTGAGCATCAAGTGTTTTTAATTATTGCTTCACGCTTCTTTAATTTAAACATTTATGACCGATAAGCTGATGATTGTTAATTCTATGTGTAGAAACCCTAAATTCAGAGTGTCACTAAGCTGACTTTGAACTCCATTTGGTATAATAAAAAGGCAATTAAGTATAAAATCCCTTTTTAATAACTTATAATATTCCATATTTAAAAGTGAAAATCCTTAACCCTTACCTTGATATACAATTATTGTAAACATTAATTTTAGTGCTTACTAGAAGTATTAACACTTGTTTCATTAATGTTTTTAGCCATTCTTAACAATCGGATTCATTGTTGGCTATTAGTAAATGAATCCTTAAAATTCTAAGCCTCATTGCCATTATGAAAATATTTCAAGTCCAAATCGTTTTATTGCTCTTAATAAGCATTAATCTTAACGCACAATCTCTTTGGAATCCTATAGAACAAAATAGAATTCCTGCAGAGGGCACTAGATATATACAGCCTACCCAGTCCAGAACTTATACTCTGGATGAAACAGAAGTCTTAAAGGCTTTAGAGACAGTATCGTTAGAAAATACGGATGAAGCTTTTTCTCGACCAAGCTTTTTTGAAATGCCCCTACCAGATGGTACAATGACAAGGTTTAAAATTGTCAATTCACCTGTTATGGCAAAAGAATTAGGAGACAGATATCCTGAAATTAAAACATACTCTGGGATTGATATAAATAATCCTTTAAATACAGTAAGATTTGATGTGACTCCACAAGGATTCCATGCAATGCTGTTTACAGAAGATTTCGGGACAGTCTATATTGATCCATATTCATTTGGTCAAAAAGGACATTATGTTGTGTATGAAAGAAAAAACTTTAGATCAAGTACGGATAAAACCTTTGAATGTGGTGTTGTTGGTACTCCTGTAGATATAAGCCAAACCAGATTGGCAACTACGCCTTATGGGGATTGCTCACTACGAACTTATCGAACAGCTATTGCAGCTACTGCTGAATATACCGCTTTTCATGGTGGGACTAAAGCATTGGCACTGGCAGCTCAAGTGACGACTATGAATCGTGTGAATATGGTTTACATGCGTGACATGGCAATTTTTATGGAATTGGTTCCCAATAATGACTTAGTCGTTTATACCAATGCTAATACTGATCCTTATTCAAGCGGAAATGCAGGTGAGTTGATTAATCAGGTGACTGTTGATCTGAATAATAAAATAGGTTCAGCAAACTATGATGTCGGACATGTCTTTGACACTGAAGGAGGTGGTCTTGCTGGTCTTGGTGTTATTTGTAGTGCATTTAAAGCTGAAGGTGTGACGGGTATAACTAATCCAATAGGGGACCCTTTTGATATTGATTTTGTATCTCACGAATTTGGACATCAATTTGGGTGTAATCACACCCAAAATAATAATTGCCAAAGAAATAGTACAACGGCTTTTGAGCCTGGATCTGCCTCTACAATTATGGGATATGCTGGTATTTGTACCCCGAATGTTCAAAATAATAGTGATGATCACTTTCATGCGATCAGTTTACAAGAAATGAGCAACCAAATTCTAAATACTTCATGCCCTACTATTACTCCATTATCCAATACTGCTCCAGTAATAAATAGCGTAACGACTGGACATACAATTCCAGCTGGTACAGCATTTGCTCTTACTGCGGATGTCACTGATTCTGATGGTGATCCTGTGAGTTATTGTTGGGAACAAATGGATAGACAAGTTTCCACACAACCTCCGGTCTCAACATCTACTGGAGGTCCGAATTTCAGATCCAATCCACCAACAAGTGATCCAACAAGATATTTTCCAAATCTTGCAGACTACATTGCGGGGAATAGCCCTACTTGGGAAGTTCTTGCTACGGTAACTAGAGACTTCAACTTTAGAGTTTCAGTTAGGGATAACGCTTCTGGCGGAGGTTGTTCTGTATATGATGATGTAGACATCAGTGTTGATGGAAATTCAGGGCCATTTTTAGTGCTGAATCCTACAAATACTGGTGTAATCTGGAATATTGGTGCAAATGAAACAGTCACTTGGGATGTAGCAGGCACAGATAGCTCTCCTGTAAATTGTGCAAATGTTGACATCTTATTATCTACAGATGGCGGATTTACTTACCCTACAACTCTGGCTTCAAATGTACTTAACAATGGTGGTGCCGTAGTAACTGTACCTAATTCACCCACATCAACTGCAAGGATTAAAATCGTTTGTTCTGATAATGTCTTTTATGATATATCTGATAATGATTTCACAATTATGACTGGCTCACCAGATTTTACTCTAAGTATAGATCCTTTGTCGATAGATGCCTGTGGTATAAATAATGAGACATTTACGGTTAGTGTGTCTTCACTTCAAGGATATTCTGATCTTGTTAATCTATCAGTATCAGGCCTGCCTGCGGGTGTGTCTGCATCCTTTAATCCCACCTCTTTAGCTCCGTTAAATAATGCAAGCTCTACCTTGATTTTATCAGGTAGTCCTGCTGCAGGTTCTTATACTTTTAATGTTGAAGGATCAAGTACTTCTGGTATTAAGACACTCAATGTGAATCTTAATATAGACGCAGCTTTATCAGCTCAAACACTTCAATTTCCAGCAAATGGTGCGACAAACCTGAGTGGAAATATTTCTTTTGACTGGGCAGATGAATCAGGGGCCAATGTGAGCTATGATATAGAAATTTCTGACGATATAGCATTTAGTAATATCGTATTTGCAAGTACAAATCTATCTGATTCTGAGTTTGATCAAGGTAACTTCAATGTCAATACAACATATTATTGGCGGGTGCGTGCCACGAACAGTTGTGGTCCAAGTCCATTTTCTCCAATATCCTCCTTTACAACAGCTAATTGTCAAATTACTGCAAGTACGGATGTCCCAGTTGACATTCCATCAAATCTTGTATCAACAGTTACATCATCCTTGACATATTCAGGTATGGGGCCAATCTTAGATCTCAATGTTCTTAATTTGATTGGGAATCACACATGGATAAATGATTTGACAATAAGTTTGACTAGTCCAGCTGGGACAACAGTTATATTATTTGGGACTATTTGTGATGATGAAAATAATTTTAATCTCAGTTTTGATGATGACGCAGCCAATAGCAATTATCCATGTCCTCCAAATGATGGTGGCATTTATCAGCCACAAGAATCATTAGCTACATTCAATGGTGAGGATCCGAATGGAACATGGACACTAAGCATTAGTGATTCTTTCGATCAGGATGGTGGTGCTTTGACCAACTGGGAGTTAGAAATTTGTGAAGCTGAATCTGTTGTTCAATGCTTAGCTGACATTGTGATTTCAGATACGCATAGTACAGGAATCATTATTGATGAAGCTTCTAATTCTATAAGCTCAACAGAAGTGCTTACGGGTACTGCTGTTGTAGACTACAGTTCAGGAAATGAAATCAATTTGACTGCAGGTTTTACTGTAGATATGGGAGCAACATTACATGCTTATATTTTAGGATGTACGCCATAACAAGTAATTAAAAATTTTAGCTATAAAAAGAGGATTCAATATTTGAGATCCTCTTTTTTTGTTAGTATAACTATGAGAAAATAGCATTAGTACAATACTCGAAAGAAAGGGGCTGTTGAGTTTACAGAAACCCAAAACACAACTTTTCGGTATACTATTTATTCAAACGCTTTGCCCTCTTTTTCTTTCGACTAGCAATAAAACTCTTCCTTTCTTCTTAGTGAAGTGCTAGCAGGAGGCCGAATCAATGAAAACTTTTCAGTGGCAGTTTTAGTTATCAGGCTTATGATGCTGCAGTGTTTGAAGTAAGAGATATCGAAAACCTTGATGACATATCTTCAGACAGGTACTAATGACTAACTTTATGGTCTATGAGCATCAAGTGTTTTTGGTTCTTTTACTTTATACTTTTTCTTGTTTCCTGTAAAGAAGACAAAGTTGGTATTCAGTGGATACAAAGTTTTCAAGCCGTAGGAACCAGCTCTTCCCCAAAGTGCATTGATCTCAATGAAGATGGTGTGCTCGATTGTGTCATAGGTGCTGGCTTGAATGAGTTTGATTCGTCTGACACCAGTGTCATAGCGATTAATGGCAAAGATGGTAGTGTACTTTGGGCAGTCGGCGCACAGGACCAGATGATTGGGTCACCAGTATTTTTACAACTTACAGATGACAGTATTCAGGATGTAGTGATTGGAGGAAGAGGAGCTCAACTGTTGGCAATTAATGGAAACACAGGCGATGTACTTTGGCAATTTTCCATCCAGGGTAATGAAGCAAATGCAATAGGTTTTATGAGATTCAACTTTTATACACCACAGGTTATTGATGACATCAATACAGATGGCGTACAAGATTTATTGGTCTCTAATGGCGGCAATTTTTCTGCTGAGCCGTATACTGGTAATAGTAGATATCCAGGAGTCCTTGGGATTATCGATGGAGCTACTGGAGAAATTTTACATGTCGCTGAAATGCCCGATAAAAAAGAAACGTACATGTCGCCCGTTTATCTTGAAGGCAACAAACAAGTAATATTTGGTAGTGGCGGTGAGACGATAGGAGGATGCTTATATCAAATTGGCATTGAAGACATCCTCTCCGATGACCTGTCCTCTGCAATAGCAATTATGTGCAAACAAAGGCATGGTTTCATGTCTCCACCTACGATTACAGATGTCAATATTGATGGTGTTCAAGATATCGTAGTCAATTGGCATGGAGGCGAGATGATCGCCATCAATGGAAAAGACCATACGGTCATTTGGAGCCATAAGGTAAATGAGAGTGAAGTCTATGCAAGTCCAACTCCCGCATACATCAATGATGATCGTATCCCTGATTTTTTCAGTCATTTCTCTTTTGGCAAGTGGCCGAAATATTCTGGTGCGGCTCAACATATCATCAATGGTAAAACAGGAGAATTGCTCTATGCAGATTCTTTGGGTTGTGGTTCCTTTTCGACTGCATTGTCTATGGACAGCAATAAAGATGGATTTTCAGAAATTTTATTTTCAACCAATAGTTTTGAATGCTCAGGTATCTATCTCGCAAACACCACTTACAATCTAGTCCTGTGGGATCCAGTCAATGCCAAACAGCAAAACCTAATTGATCCAATTACAGCAAAAAATTTGTTTTCCACACCTTGGTTAGGAGATCTTGACGGGGATAGTCAACTTGATTTACTCGTGTGTATACAGACAAATTACAATGATCCATTAAGTTACTATGGCATTCAATTGTTTAATTTACAGTTGCCATTTCAGCAAAACTCAACTAGTAAAAGTTGGACAGAATATTTGGGTGCAAATCACAATGGCACATTTTGATCATTCTCTTAAACGACCAAACTTGAATAATACAATAACACTAATTTCAAAACATCTACGTGAATTGTACTTTGGTAAAAATTGGACGGCCGCCTCCTTCCCTACTGTTATGGACGGTATTGGCTGGCAGCTCGCAATTAAGGAAAGAAGTGGGTTCAACTCAATTGCAACCCTAGTGTATCACATGAATTATTATGTCATTACTACGATTGATGTCATTAATGGTTCGACTTCTGTTCCACCAGACAAGGATAGTTTTATCAAACCAGCAATTCACAATGAAGAAGATTGGGAAAAACTGAAAATGGACACGCAGGATACAGTGAACCGTCTTTTGGAATTGCTATCTGGATTGGAAGACGATATTCTTCTTAAAACGTTTGTCGCAGAAAGATATGGCAGCTATTACAGAAACATTCAGGGGATGATTGAGCACAGTCATTATCATCTTGGGCAGATTATGATTTTAAAAAAGCTTGATTAGGAAAGACTCGGAATGCCGAACTCTTTTTTGCAGTCAAAAATGGATTAATAGTACTCAATCTATATAAGTCTGCAATATTAATCTCAACGGGAACATCCCGGTAAAATTCAGTTGAATCAGAAATAAACATCTTGTCAATTGGTCTCCCATTGATGAATGCTTGTGGAAGCGGAATACCATGAACATCAAGTATTGAAATATACACCTTATCAATAATGAATTCTAATGGAGGTGGTTCTTGCGATACTTGATTATCATTAAGCACAAATTGAAGAAATACAATTTCACCTTTCAGTCTTTTGATGTCGTGATACATCTCAATCGCCTTATCATTTGGCAACCAACGCATAAGTTCTGTTGTTGATTTTGACAAATCACGGCATGTTTGATTTTGTTTCCCTACAACATGCAATTGTCTCTTGGTTGTCGGCAATCTCCAGTGATTAAACTGTTCAATGATGGTGAGCACGATAGATTAATTTTATATAAAATTACTCCCCTGCGTGCATCATATATGCACCCTACATTGAATCGTTATTTCTTAACAAAAGAAGAGAAATAGAGATTTCAAGGTTAACTTAATGTTACCTAAAGTTTAATTAAATGTATATTTAATGTAAATTCAATCTTAAATTAGTGTTGCGTTTAGCTATAAGATGAAAGCTATTGATTCAAATAAACTATTGATATCCAGCATTCTAATGAATGTTTTACATGTATTTTAATGTTCAATTGTTCCTTTATGCTGATCTTAATAAATTTCAGCGGAGTAAATACGTTAAAGTGCTGCTCTCAATGCTCATATTGCTTCAACTTTATTCAAAACTTTATATATTTGTCATACCGTACAAAACAATTTTTAACGTATAAATGCATATCCAATGGAAGAAAACACATTCTTCACAATTTGGCTTCCCCGAATTCAAATTCTATTAATCTTCGTACTTCTTGTTCTATTTATTATAAACAATACGTTTGGATGACGAAGTATATTGATTAAGCTGTTTGGGCCTCTTTAATTTCCATTCCTTTAAAGAAATCAGATTCACCTTTACTCTCAACTTTAATGCCTGCTCTGTTATTTCTTAATGTTCTGGAATATAGGGACAAATCTTTGTCGACTAACCATCTCCAAAGCAATTTTGTCCAGGATGTATGATACACTAAGGTATCGTAATACTCAGGAGCTATAGCTTTTATTTTAGGTAATCTGTTCCATGGAACATAGGAGAAATCGTGGTGCTCATTATGATAACCTACATTAAATGATAATAGGTTTAATGGACCATAGTAGCTGTATGTTTCTTGTGGAGCTGCGACCAAATAGTGTTCTTGTATCCAACGTGCTCCTACTGGGTGGAGGCCAACGGCAAAGAAAAAAGACAGAATAAAATAGACTATTGCGCCCCATCCGAAGAAATACAAGATCACTGCGTCAAACACAAGAACAAGTGCAAGATTAATCCATACCCATTTATTTGAAAAATGAATTTCTTTCAAACGTGGTGGTCTTAGTCCTTGAAATATGGGAAAGAACAATAACCATAGTGCTTTACCAATTGTTCCATTCCCTATTAAAGATGCTTCCCATCTACTTGGCAAATCAGCATCCAAATCATAATGCCCTTGAAAAGCATGATGTTTTAAATGATATGTTCTAAAACCTGCTGATGAAGGGAATGCAGAAGGTAGGTCACAAAGAAAGCCAGCAAAAATATTTGCTACCCTATTCTTGAAAACCATATTATGAGAACACTCATGAATCAAGACAAATAAAGCATGATTTGCAAAAGCTCCAATGCAATACGCAGCGATTAATACCACCCACCACGCTTGACTGCTAACCAATCCCGCGACGACTACTTGCAATGCAACTATCCCTACGATGAAATGGAAGGTATAGATATTTCTACCCATCAATTTTTTAATCTCAGGATACTTCTTAATAATCTCCTTAGTTCGCTGAATGTGTGGTTCTGCTGCATCTGTGTGTTGATATTCGTGAACGAAAGAGCTCATATACTTTATTTTATAAGTTGCGAAATTACGTAATTCGATAGATATAATATGCTTTATTCATAATCCTCTCTACAAGTTTACCTATGTAATGTGATATGGCGAGAATCCTCTTTTTGTTGTATATCGAATGTATTGTATGCCATTTTGTCATATCATGTGTAAAATCCTTATCTTTGCTTCCCCATTTAAAAAAGCTATGTATAATCAGAATCCTACGATAGAAGGGCTAGAAAAGACAATCGATGAACAACGACAAGGTGAGGCGTTGGTCTTGAATGAAGAAGGAGGAGGCAAGAAGTTTTATATCGAGAGCTATGGTTGTGCGATGAATTTTAGTGATTCTGAAATTGTTGCTTCCATACTTGCTAAAGAAGGCTATTCTTCTACAAGAGAGATGCAACAATCCGATCTCATCCTAATCAATACCTGCTCTATAAGAGAGAAAGCAGAATCAAATGTGAGACAACGTTTACGAGAATTTGACAAAGTCAAGAAACGAAAACCTGGTACTCTAGTTGGCGTAATGGGTTGCATGGCTGAACGATTAAAAACCAAACTCCTAGAACAAGAAAAATTAGTAGATATCGTCATAGGGCCAGACGCCTATAGAGATTTACCCAAATTGATCGCTACTGCTGAAGATGGAGAAAAAGGGGTCAACGTCTTTCTTTCCAGAGAAGAAACTTATGCAGATATATCACCGCTCAGGTTGGGTTCAAATGGAGTCGCAGCTTTTATTTCTATTATGAGAGGTTGTGATAATATGTGTTCCTTTTGCGTGGTGCCATACACAAGAGGACGTGAAAGAAGTAGAGACGCATATTCGATTCTAGCAGAAGCAACTGACCTATACAATCGTGGATTCAAAGAGGTAACTCTGCTGGGGCAGAATGTAGACAGTTACAAATGGACTAGTCCGGATGAATCTGAGCATTTCAGTTTTGCAAGGTTACTTGAACTAGTGGCACAAGTATCGCCAGAACTGAGGGTGAGGTTTTCTACATCACATCCAAAAGACATTACTGATGAAGTGTTGTATACAATGAAGGCACACCATAATATTTGCAAATACATTCATCTACCTATTCAATCAGGTAATAGTCGTGTGCTAGATATCATGAACCGTACTTATGATCGTGAATGGTATATGGAAAGAGTAAATAAAATATACGAGATTATGCCAGATTGTGCCATCTCTTCCGATATCATCTGTGGCTTCTGTACAGAAACCGAGGAAGAACACCAAGACACATTGAGCATGATAAGATTTGCAAACTATACCATGTCTTATATGTTTACCTATTCAGAAAGACCAGGTACACTTGCCGCCAAAAAATTTGAAGATGACATACCACATGAGGTTAAAAAAAGAAGATTGGCAGAAGTAATTGAAGTACAACATGAAGTTTCTGCTGCACACAATCAAAAGGATCTGGGTAAAATAGTCAAAGTATTGATAGAAGGTGATTCAAAGAAATCAATTACTCAATTCAAAGGGCGTAATAGTCAGAACAAAGTTGTTGTGTTCCCAAAAATAGACGGACTAGGACCTGGCGATTATGTTAACGTAAAGATACATACATGCACCAGTGCAACATTAATCGGCGAGATAACTAACGAATGAACCCAACCTTACAAGGAATAAAACAACGATTTGGTATCATTGGCAACGCGGACAAACTCAATCGTGCTCTGAGCACGGCAATGAGAGTGTCTAGCACAGATCTCTCTGTTTTAATCAGTGGAGAAAGTGGTGTTGGTAAAGAAGTATTTTCTAAAATTATACATCAGATAAGCCCTCGAAAGCACAACAAATTTATTGCGATCAATACTGGCGCAATTCCAGAAGGCACAATTAATTCAGAATTGTTTGGCCACGAGAAAGGTGCATTTACAGGTGCAACGAGCGAACGTAAAGGATACTTTGAAACTGCAAACGGAGGTACTGTATTCCTAGATGAAATTGGTGAGATGCCATTGGATACACAAGCATTCTTGCTACGTATATTAGAATCTGGTGAGTATATGAAAGTTGGTTCTTCTAAAGTATTGAAAACAGATGTGCGAATCATAGCGGCAAGTAACATCAGTCTGGAACAACAGATTAAAAAAGGAAAGTTTAGAGAAGATCTTTATTATAGACTCAATACGGTACCAATCTTTGTACCATCCCTCAAAGAGCGACGAGAAGATATATATCCATTATACAGGAGATTTGCTATTGATTTTTCAGAAAAATACAATACTGAAATCATAGAGCTAGATGAAAAAGCGAGATTGCTCTTTGAAAATTATTCTTGGCCAGGGAATGTGAGAGAACTAAAAAACATAGTTGAACAGTTGTCCATTTTATCTGATGAAAAAGAAATTACGGCTGAACAATTGATTGATCTCATTCCACAAATTACACAGCGCAATTTGCCAAGTCTTCTAAAGGGTAAGGGAAGTGCCGACATTCCTCAAGAGAGAGAAATCCTGTATCAACTATTGTTTGATATGAAAAAGGATCTGAATGATTTAAAATCCTTGGTTTTTGAATTGATCAAATCAAATGATCTTCGAATCCCTGACATGAGCCAATTGAATAGTCTAACTACTACTGTTGCTCCACCAGAAGTTGTATATGAAAGCTACGCGCCGCCAAAATATGAGCATGAAGCTTCAACTATAGCAAGACCTGTAATCCTAAGTCATGATTCTGACTATCAAACGACAGAGGTAGTTGAAGAAAATCTTTCTCTCGAGGACATGGAAAAAGAGATGATCGTGAAAGCACTAAAAAAATATAGAGGAAGAAGAAAGGATGCGGCAATCGAACTAGGTATTTCTGAACGGACGTTATACAGAAAGATTAAAGAATACGAACTGTGATAAAAACAATAACTGTAGCCGTCATTAGTATTTTCATATTGTCATGTTATAGTTTTAAGGGTATCAGCATAGCACCCGAGGTCAATTCATTTTATGTAGAAAATTTTCAGAATCGTGCCTCTAATGCTCCTGCTGGTCTTGAAATAGATTTTCGCGATGGTTTGGTAGATAAAGTCAATTCCAGTTCAAAATTGAGATTTACAGAAATAGATCCAGACATAGAATTCAGAGGGGATGTCTCACGGTTTTCTGTAGTCGCTGTAGCGCCTCAACAAAATGATGACCAGGCGACAACAGCATTCAATCGTTTGACAATTGCTGTTCGCGTTGAATACGTCAACAACCTCGATGAAGAAGAAAACTGGCAGCAGTCATTTTCGTTTTTTGAAGACTTTGAAAGCACGACGGATTTGAGTTTGGTACAAGATGATTTAATTGATGGTATCTTTACTCAGATACTCGAAGATATTTTCAATAAAGCTTTTACAAACTGGTAAATGACCCTTCAAGACGTTACTACAGTGTTGAAAAATCCTGAGGCCATAGAGTCGTATTCTTTGGAGGCCATTAGTGCACTTGCGACCCTCAATCCAAATATACCACAGGTTAAGGCCTTACTATTAAGAAAGAGGATCATAGCGGGATCTGAATTTGAGGTAGATTTTACAGAAACCAACTATCACTATGGAAATGCTCCGCAGTTTATCGGCGATGTTTTTCCAATTGATCAAGAAGCAAGAAAGCGATTTATTTCAGAATCAAATCAAACTACTGTTGCAGATGAAGAAATAGAAACAGTGGATGTTGCAGCTTTAATTGCAACTGGTACATCAAGTAATGCAGCAGGACTAATGAATGACGTTCCACTGCAAGAAGAGAGCGTAGTTGATTCAACTAAAGCAAAACAAGAAATTGATTCAACAGATGAGCTTGAAATAAAAGAATCGGAACAGATTGGAGTTGAAAGAGAATTTGCCGATCTAACAGAAGATATTGATATAGAAAAGAGCAGCACATTAATCGACCGCATAGAAGCATCTCCTTATGCTAATTGGTTGTTGGGATTGCGACAACAAAGCCCAACAACTATAAGTAATACGGAGGAAACAGCTCCAGATCATACAAAAACAGAGGTAAAAAAGACTACAAGTCTATCTGAAAATAAAAAATCTGAGGAACCAGTAGTGGGCAGTCAAGTTGATAATAGCTCAGTATTAAAAGAAGAAATTGCCTCTCAAACTCTTGCAGAATTGCTTGCAAAACAAGGTCATCAGGAAAAAGCAATTTCAATGTATGAAAAGCTCAGTTTGATAATTCCAGAAAAAAGAGCTTATTTTGCAGCTCAAATCAAGAAAATTAAAGGCAAATGATCACTCTTCTTACCATCTTAATCGCAATCGTGTGTATTTTATTAATGGCGGTTGTTCTTATCCAAAACCCTAAAGGAGGCGGAGTAGACTCGACTTTCGGAGGACAGGGTGCTAACCAAATGTTTGGAGCGGCAAAATCTACCGATTTGATTGAAAAAATTACTTGGGGATTAGCCATAGCTTTATTCGTATTATGTATCATAACGGCTATTGTTGTGAATGGCGGAAGTGTTGGTGGTACACCTTTACAATCCCAATAACGACCCAAAATCACTGAGTTCGTGTCAAAATGACATTAATTCAGTCAAAACATTCATTCAATTCTAGCCACTTAGATGCTATGAGATGTAAAAATGACATGATATACCATTTGGCACAGACTATGATACATCTATCATGTTGAAATTATTTAATGTCACAAACCTAAAATTGTAGTATAGATATGAAATTGAAGCCTATTAACGACAGAGTGGTGGTACAACCAGCCGCAGCTGACGAAAAAACTTCAGGAGGAATTATTATTCCAGATACTGCCAAAGAAAAACCACAACGTGGTAAGATAGTAGCAGTTGGTCCTGGAAAGGACGATGTAAAAATGACCGTAAAGAAAGGAGACACAGTTCTTTATGGAAAATATGCTGGTCAAGAACTTCAATACGAAGGGAAAGACTTATTGATTATGAGAGAAGATGATATTCTTGTTATCCTCGGTTAATCGAACAATCACTCACTTAAATTATTTAACCCGATATTTAAAATAGAAAAAATATGGCTAAACAAATTAGCTTTGATTCTGATGCAAGAGTAAGATTAAAAGCAGGAATTGATGCTCTTGCCAACGCTGTTAAAGTAACCTTAGGGCCTAAGGGTCGTAACGTTGTTATTCAAAAAAGTTTTGGTGCACCAAATGTAACCAAGGATGGTGTAACTGTAGCAAAAGAAATTGAACTTGATGACCCTGTTGAAAATATGGGCGCGCAATTAGTGAAAGAAGTAGCCTCCAAAACAGCAGATGCTGCGGGTGACGGTACTACCACTGCCACTGTATTAGCACAATCCATGGTAACAGCTGGTATGAAGTATGTTGCTGCTGGAGCAAATCCAATGGATCTTAAAAGAGGAATTGACAAGGCCGTAGGTGCTGTGGTGCAGTCCTTAGAAAAGAGCAGCACTGTAGTCGGTAATGATTTTAGCAAAATAGAACAAGTTGCCTCAATATCTGCAAACAATGATTTCGAAATAGGTGCACTTATCGCTGATGCAATGAAAAGAGTGACCAAAGATGGTGTTATCACTGTAGAAGAAGCGAAAGGTACTGATACCTATGTAGATGAAGTAATGGGTATGCAGTTTGACAGAGGATATTTATCTCCATACTTCGTGACAAACACAGAAGATATGAAGACTGAATATGAAAATCCATTGATATTAATCCACGATAAGAAGATTTCCAATACTGCAGATTTAATTCCAATTTTGGAAAAATCATCTCAAGCTGGAAGACCTTTATTGATCATATCTGAAGATATCGAATCTCAGGCACTTGGATTATTGGTTGTAAATAGACTGAGAGGTGGATTGAAAGTAGTTGCGGTAAAAGCTCCAGGCTTTGGAGACAGGAGAAAAGCGATGTTGGAAGATATTGCAATCCTTACGGGAGGAACTGTTATCTCTGAGGAGAAAGGATACAAACTAGACAACACAGAATTGGATCACTTAGGCAGTGCGGAGAAAATTACAGTTGACAAAGACAATACGACCATTGTCAATGGTAGTGGTAAGAAAAAGGATATCCAAGGAAGAATCAATCAGATCAAGCAGCAAATCGACACAACAACATCTGACTATGACAGAGAAAAGTTGCAGGAAAGATTAGCTAAATTATCTGGTGGTGTTGCCGTATTGTATGTTGGTGCAGCTACTGAAGTAGAAATGAAAGAGAAGAAAGACAGAGTTGACGATGCACTTCACGCTACTAGAGCTGCAGTTGAAGAAGGAATCGTAACTGGAGGTGGAGTTGCACTTGTAAGAGCAATTCCAAAACTTGATAAGATTTCTGGAGAAAATGAAGATGAAAATATGGGCATCCAGATTGTCAAAAAATCTTTGGAAGCACCATTGAGAGGAATTGCAGAAAATGCAGGTGTCGATGGATCTGTTGTCCTCCAAAATGTATTAAAGTCAAAAGGTTCTCAAGGTTACAATGCGAGAACAGACAAATACGAAGATTTGAAAAAAGCTGGTGTTATTGATCCAACTAAAGTGACTAGAATCGCTATCGAAAATGCAGGTTCTATTGCAGGAATGGTATTGACTACCGAATGCGTTGTCAATGATAAACCAGAAGAGCATGCTCCAATGCCACCGATGCCAGGTGGAGGCGGAATGCCAGGTATGATGTAAAAAAAGCCAGGACAAACTTGACAGGTTTTAAAACCTGTCAAGTTTATCTATCCAAGCCGATCCACTAAATAGTGGATCGGCTTTTTTATTGGTCATTATTATGAGAATAAGGAATACAACTTGGAAACTTCAAGGCTAAATTCTAATGGATTCATATTCAGCATTCTGGATTGTTTCTAATTTTTTTTAACTTAGAAAGAATTGCTACTCGACTTCCTCTGATAATTACTTCTATTGAATAACTCAAATCACTTCAAACATGTTAACACATTCTACGCTAAAAGGCTTTTGCCGTAAATCTCTTTTTCATTTTCTATTCATAACTGTTTTTATATTTTATTCAAATCCAGCCAAGGCTTGCCTCGAACTCCCGGCAACACCACCGGATATGAATATTGAGACTTGTAATAGTTTTCCCCAGCTCGATCCGTTTGCAGATTACACAATTTTGCGACTGTTAAATTATTCAACTTACGGTGCAAACACTAACGAATTTTGTGCCTGCGCTATAAATTTACCATTCCAATTTGGTGTCGTAGATAGTGCAGCCATCGTATTTTCAGGCACTAACACACTTGTTCAAGGCTGGGATTTTTCATCGGATCCAGACACTGGCTTTGGCCCATCTGGTGCTGCCTGGCAAGGCTTTTCGTCTGCAGTCAGTCAGACAATCCCAGCAGGCCTGGAAGTTGATGTCGTATTTATCATCTCTGCTTTTTGTGAAGATATAATACCCTCATTTCAAGAAAATATATGCTGTGAAGATGAAGGCTTTAATCTGCTAAATTGGTTCGAATTTGGCGACGGTCTTATCGGAACTGATGGTGCAAATCCAGATGGTAGCCCTCTTTTGAATGGAGTTCATTCATATGTGGATACAGTTGGAAATATTGTTGTCCTTAATCCAAGCTGTTTTGATGGAGTCATCAATGGAGACGAAGAAGGTAATTTTTTGTTTTTTGGTGACCCACAGAACTGTGGCGGCTCAGAATGTCCTCCATGCGAAACGCAATTTCTAGAACTTATGGACCCTTGTTCTTGTGAATCTACTTTTATAGCTGATGTTGGATTTCAGGATACCTTGGAAATCTCAATCATACCAGGAGATTCAGCAGTTCTCGAGGTGAATAATGGGGGATTTACAGATAATGCAGGTACAGCTATTCCGGTTGGGACAGTGTTTGTAGATGGAGGAATGTTTGATGATGATGGAGTCGTCAATGGTATTATCGTAGTTCCATTCTTTAGAGATGAAGGCGAAAGCGCAGATATAGTTGTCAACGGTGTTTCTTTTTTAAGTCCGGCACCATGCCCTTTTTTAGCCGATTGTAACATGTGTGATGTGGAAGGCGGTACACTAACTGGTGGCCCATTCGAATTCTGTGTTGGTGACGGCGAAGCAGATAATATTCCTGCAGGCTCCA